>NZ_JBFARO010000028.1:0-91213 GCF_040677125.1 Actinomadura sp. NPDC049382 | reverse complement strand
GTTCGTGGTCGCCGCCGCGGCGTGGGCCGCGACCTGGTCGGCGGCCTGGAACGGCGGCGCGGCGCCGCTCGTGTCGGTGTTCGCGCAGTCGGTGTTCTTCGTCGCGATCGGCGTCGGCGTCGTCATCTACCCGGGCCGCCGCCCGGCGGGCGCCCCCGCCCGGCTGTGGACGGCCGCGGCCGTGCTGGTCATGGTCGGCGGGCAGGCGCTGCTGTGCGCGGTGTCGCGGCCCGAGTGGAACGGCTTCGCCGCCTCCGCGGTGTGGCCGTCGGTCCGGCCCGACGAGGAGGTGTTCCGCTGCGCGCAGCGCGCGGTGACGGTCGCGATGGCCGCGCTCGCCGGGGCGCTGGTGGTCATCCTCCTCGCGCGGGTGCCGCGGACCGGGCGGCTGGACCGGGCGTTCACCGTCCCGGTCGCGGCGGCCGTGACGGTCGGCGTCAGCGCCGCCCTGGCCGTCCAGGGCGCCCTGCTCGGCACCGCGGTCACGCTCGACGACGTCCTCGGCGTCTACTTCCTGCAGGGCTTCTGCGCGACGACGCTGCCGATCGTCTTCCTGTTCGCCGCGCTGCGCGCCCGGCTGGCGGAGCTGACCGTGGCCGAGCGGATGCACCGCCTCACCGCGCCCGTGTCGGTGGAGAAGGTCCGCGACGCCCTGCGCGGCGTCCTCGGCGACGCCGCCCTCGACCTGTGGCTGTGGGCGGACGGCGGCTACGTCGGCGTGGACGGCCGGCGGCCGGGCGCGCCGCACGGGCCGGGCCCGGGGCGCTGGCGGCACGAGGTCCGCACCTCGGGCGGGGAGCCCCTCGCCACCGTCGACCTCGCCGCCGCGCTGCGCGACCACGGGACGCTCGTCGAGGCGGCGCTGACCGCGGGCGGCCGGGCGCTGGAGACCGTCCGGCTGCAGGCCGCCGCGCGCGCCGCGCTCGAACAGGCCCGGGACGCGCAGGAGCGCCTCGTCCGGGTCCAGGCCGCCGAGCGCGAGCGGCTCGCCGCGGACCTGCAGCGCAGCGCCCGCGCCCGGCTCGGCGCCCTGGAGGAGACCCTCGCCCGGCTGGAGGGCGCCGCGGCGGATCCGGCGGCCCGCGAGCAGGCCCAAGGCTGCCGCCGCGAGCTCGCCGAGGCCGTCGCCGAGCTGGACGGCCTGGCCCGCGGCGTGCACCCGGCGATCCTCGCCGACGCCGGGCTGGCCCCGGCCATGGAGCTGGTCGCGGCCCGCGCCGCCGTGCCCGTCCGGCTCGACCTGCCCGCCGCGCGGTTCCCGCCGGAGGTCGAGACGACCCTCTACTTCGCGCTCTGCGAGGCCCTCGCCAACGCCGTGAAGCACGCCCGGGCGGACGCGGTCGAGGTGACCGTCCGCGCCGCCGCGGGCGAGGTCGTGGCCGAGGTCCGCGACGACGGAGCGGGCGGTGCGGCCCCGGTCCCGCGCGGCGGCCTCGCCGGCCTGACCGACCGCGTCCGCGCCCTGCGCGGCGAGGTCGCCCTGGAGAGCCCGCCGGGCGCCGGCACCACCCTGACGATCACCCTCCCGCTGCCGGGTTAGCCGCCGTCCCCGCCGGCCGGGGACGTCTGGACGATGGGCAGCAGGTAGTGGCGGGCGAAGGCGCGGGCGCCCTCGTCGTCGAGCGGGATGTGGCCCTCGGGGGTGAGGACGAGGGAGTGGGTGAGGCGCACCAGGATCTCGGCGACGAGCTCGGGGTCGACGCCGGCGGGCGCGGCGCCGAGGCGCTGCGCCGTGCGCAGCCGGCCGGCGAGGTAGCCGCGGGCGGCGGCGAGCAGCGGGCCCGCCTTGACCGTGGAGTGCGGCAGGATCAGCTCGGGCTCGACGACCATCAGGCGGGTGATCAGCCGCTGCTCGCGGCTGATCCGCAGCGTGACGGCGAACCCCTCGACGAGGCGCTCCTCCAGGGTGGGCAGCGCGGCGACCGCCTCGTCCAGCTCGGCGAAGAAGCGCCGCGCCTCCCGCAGCAGGACGCCGGTGACGAGGTCGCCCTTGGTGGGGAAGCGCCGGTAGATGGTGGCGCGGCCGAGCCCGGACTCGCGGGCGACGTCGTCCATCGTGGTGCGGCGCGGGCCGTAGGTCTCGAAGGAGCGCAGGGCGGCGTCGAGGATCCGGTCGGTCTGGGGCTCGCTCCGCGGCCCCTCGGTGAGGAGGCTGCGCAGGAGTTCGTCGTCGGTGGTCATCGTGCGGCCGACTCTAGCCGCCGCCCGCCCGCCGGGCCCGGCGCATGGCGCGGAGGGCGACGGGGGAGCGCGGGAGGTGGCGGTCGGTGATGCCGAGGGCCGGCGCGAGGTCGCGCCACTCGCCGAGCAGCGCCGCCTCCTTGACCGGGCCGAGGGGGCGGCCGAAGACGCACTGGGTCGACCATGCCGTGGTACAGGGTCGCGTGCACCCACAGGTACGCCTCGGGGTTCAGCGGGTGGTAGCGGCGCCCTGCGGCGTCCACGCCCTTGATGCCCTTGTGGATCTCGCGGAGCCGGTCCGTCTCGGCCCGGCCGGGGATCGCGCCGGCGGGACGGGCCGCCGGGGCGGCGGAGTCGGTCGGAGGGCCGGCGGGAGTGTCGAGGTGTGGCATGGGCCCTCGCTCGTGAGACGACAATACGAAATCCGTATCATCGTATGCCGGGGGCGGCGGGCGGGCTAGTCCGCGGCGAGCGCGTCGAGGGCCTGCTCGGCGGTCGGGTGCGCGACGAGGTGCCGGTCCAGGCCGCTGCGCTCGATGATCGTCCGGAAGCGGCGGTCCAGGTCGGCCAGCACGAACTCGCCGCCGGCCCGGTGCGCGGCCTTCCAGATGATGATGAGCGCGTTGAGGCCGGAGGAGTCGCAGAACCCGACCCCGCCGGCGTCCAGGACGACCCGCGGCGGCGACGGCACCTCCCGCATCTCGGCGAGGACGTGCTCGCGCAGCCGCTCGGCCGTGAGGATGGTGAGCTCCCCGTCCGCCTCCACGAGCAGGCAGGGGCCGCGGAGCTCGCTGCGGACGTGCAGCGCGTCGGCCGCGGCGTGGTCCGAGGTGTCACCGGCCCCGAGAGACATGCTGATCACCTTCCGTCGATCCCCGGGCACGCGACGTACCCGCGAGAGCGCGGATCATGCAGTCGCGCCGCCCGGCCGGCCCACCGGCACGTACTCGATCGCGGCGTCGGCGAGGCGCCGCGCGGTGCCCTCGTAGCGGTCCCGCAGCTCCAGCAGCACCTGCTGGCCGCGGACCGCGGGCCACCCGGCGGGCAGGTGCTCGACCGGCAGCCGCGGGTCGGCGCGCACGAGCTGCAGCCACTCGGTGGTCATCCACAGGTAGCGGGCGAGGTCGTCGGGGGCGTGCGGGAGCGGGTCGGCGCGGTCCCAGCGGTCCAGGAACGCGCGGTAGCCCTGGGCGAGGCCGTCGAGGTCGAACGCCTCGCGGAGCATGTGCGGGACGTCCGTCGGCTCCTCGGCCGGGCCGGCGAACACCTTCAGATGCCCGTTCAGGTTGAGCCCGGCGACGATCGGCCGGACGTCCACCCGGGACGGGGCGATCCAGGTGCCGTTGCCGAGCGACCCGAACCCGGCCCAGGTCAGCCGGGCGCGCAGGTCGTGCCGGACGCGCTGCCACGACTCGGGCATGGAGAACGCGAGGACGGTCCAGCTGCCGTCCCAGTCGGTGTTGAGCACGCCGCGCCGCCAGACGCGGTCCTCGCCGTCGTGCAGGATCCCCTCCGAGCGCGGGGTGAGCCCGAAGTGCATGCGGCGGCCCTCGCGGTGCCGCGCCAGCAGGCCCCGGCCGACCATCCGGGTCAGCGTCGAGCGGACGGCGTGCTCGCCCACGCCGAGCCGGGCGAAGGTGTCGATGAAGCTGCCGGAGAACACGGCGATGTCGCGTCCCAGCACGTAGTTGCCGAGGTAGGTCAGCATCAGCGACTGAGGCCGGAGCCTCGGGGACGGCTCGTCGGACGGCACTGGCCCGGCCGCGCTCTGTGCACTCAACCGTTCGGCTCCCGTCATCCCGCCAGCGTAACGACGGCGGCGGGGTCGCGGTGACCGCCGTCACGCTGATGTTGGGCAAATCATTGACTGCCGTGAAGAATACGCCTAACTTCGGGGCACGCCCACCCCGGGAGGTCCCAGTGCGCAAACTCGTCCCCCTTCTCGCCGCCACCGTCCTCGCCGCCGCCGCGTGCGGCTCGGGCGGTGGGTCCGGCGCCGGATCCACCCTCAAGATCGGCTTCATCGAGTCGCTGACCGGCAACTACGCGCCGCTCGGCGGCGAGGCGAAGAAGACCGTGGAGCTCGCCGTCGAGCAGCTCAACGGCGCCGGCGGCATCGACGGCCGGAAGATCGAACTGATCACCCTCGACGACAAGACGGCACCGGACCAGGGCGTGCTGCACTTCAACAAGCTGAAGTCCGAGAAGGTCACCGCGATCATCGGCTCGACGTTCTCCAACGTCGGCCTCGCCGTGGAGCCGCTCGCCGAGCGCGAGCGGATCCCCTACATCTCGCTGGCCCCCGCCGACGAGCAGGTCGACCCGGTCCGCAAGTACACCTTCGTCGTCCCGGCGATCTCCTCGACCTACGCGCAGGCGATGCTCGGGTACTTCAAGGCGCACCAGATCACCAAGGTCGCGGTCGCGTACGACACCAAGAGCGCCTACGCCAAGGCCGGGTTCGCGGGCATGAAGGAGTACGCGGGCCAGTACGGCGTCCAGATCGTCAAGGAGGAGACCTACGAGACGACGGCGTCCGACTTCAGCCCGCTGTTCACCCACGTCCGCGACTCCGGCGCGCAGGCCCTGGTCGCGTGGGCGAGCGGCGCGCCCGGCGTCACGCTGGCCAAGCAGTACCCCTCGTCCGGGCTGAAGCTGCCGCTCTACATGACCGGCTCGCAGGCCAGCAAGCTGTGGCTCGACCCGGTCGGCAAGGCCGCCGAGGGCGTGTACGTCCAGTCCGCGATCGGCGTCGTCGGCGAGCACCTGCCGGACGGGAAGCTCAAGCAGTCCGTGCAGGAGATGTCCGTGCCGTTCAAGCAGAAGTACGGCTACGAGCCCCCGCAGTTCGCGATGGACGGCTACGCCGGCGTCAAGCTGCTCGCCGCCGCGATCGACAAGGCCGGCACCGACCGGGAGAAGATCCGGGACGCGCTGGAGGGCCTCACCCTCGTCACCCCGTGCGGCCAGTACACCTACTCCAAGACCGACCACTCCGGCCTGAAGCCCACCGACATCTCGATGAACCAGGTCAAGGACGGCGAGCTCGTCCCCACCGAGTGGTCGCTGAAGCAGCTCGCCGAGACCGCGAAGGCGGCCGGATGACGACCCTGCTGGAGATCGGCGCCGTCGGTCGCGCGTTCGGCGGCGTGTACGCCGTCCGCGACGTGGCGATGGCGGTCGCCGAGGGCGAGACCCGCGCCGTGATCGGCCCCAACGGCGCGGGCAAGTCCACCCTGTTCAACCTGATCAGCGGCCATCTCGCCGCCGACCACGGCACCCTGTCCTACGCGGGCCGCCGGATCGACCGGCTGCCGCCGCACGCCCGCGCCCGGCTCGGCGTCGCGATCGTGTTCCAGGGCGCCCGGCTCTTCCACGGCATGACCGCGCTGGAGAACGTCATGGTCGGCGCGCACGCCCGCACCCGGCACGGCTTCGCCTCCGCCGTGCTCCGGCTCCCCGCGCACCGCCGCGAGGAGGCCGCGATCAGGGCGGACGCCCTGGCCGCGCTCGACCGGGTCGGGCTGCGCGACTGGGCGCACCGCTCCGCCGACGTCCTGCCGCTCGGCCAGCAGCGGTCGCTGCAGGTGGCGCGGGCCCTGTGCGCCCGCCCCCGGCTCCTGCTGCTGGACGAGCCAGCGTCCGGCCTGCGCGCCGCCGAGCGGGAGGCCCTCGCGCAGCTGATCGAGGGCCTGCGCGCGGAGGGGCTGACGATGATGCTCGTCGAGCACGACGTCGCGTTCGTCTCCCGCCTCGCCGACCGGGTCGCCGTCCTGGACCTCGGCCGCCTCATCGCCGAGGGCACCCCGTCCGAGATCCGCGACGACCCCGCCGTCATCGCGGCCTACCTCGGGAAGGAAGCCGCGTGAGCGCCGTGATCGAGGTGGAGGACCTCGTCGTCCGGTACGGGACGGCGACCGCGCTCGACCGGGTCGGGCTGACCGTGCGGGCCGGGGAGCTGGTCGCGCTCATCGGCCCGAACGGGGCGGGCAAGACCTCGCTCGTCAACGCGGTCCTCGGCGTGCTGCGCCCGGCGGCGGGACGGGTGGACCTGCGCGGCCGGGTCGCGCTCGTCCCCGAGGGCCGGCAGATGTTCGACGACCTGACCGTCGAGGACAACCTCGTCCTCGGCGCGTGGCGGCGCCGCCGCGCGAAGGGGGCGCGCGACACCGCGCGCGTGTACGAGGTGCTGCCGCAGCTCGCCGACCTGCGCCGGCGGCGGGCCGGGTCGCTGTCGGGCGGGCAGCAGCAGATGGTCGCGTTCGGGCGGGCGCTGATGGCCGAGCCCGACGCGATCGTGGTGGACGAGCTGTCCCTCGGCCTCGCCCCGCTCGTCACCGCCGACCTCGCCGAGCACCTGCGCGCGCTGAACGCCGAGCGCGGCCTCGCCGTCCTGCTGATCGAGCAGAACGCGCGGCTGGCGCTGGACCTGTGCGGGCGCGGCTACGTCCTGGAGGCGGGCCGCGTCCGCGCCGAGGGCACCGCCGCCGAGCTCGCGGCGGGTCCCGACGTCGCCGACGCCTACCTCGGCGGGCGCGGCGGCACCGAGGGGGAGACATGAGCGCCTTCCTGCAGTACCTCATCTCCGGGGTCGCCACCGGCTGCGGCTTCGCGCTGCTGGCGAGCGGCCTCGTCGCGATCCACCGGGTGACCCGGGTGGTGAACTTCGCGCAGGGCATGTTCGCCGTCGTCGGCGGGATGGCGGCCGGGTCCCTGCTGGCGGCCGGGCTGCCGCACGGCGCCGCCGAGGCCGCCGCCGTCGCGGTGGCGGGCCTGGTCGGGCTCGCGGTCGGGGCCGCCGCCACCGGCAAGCGCGGGACGTCCCCGCAGTCGGCGCTGATCGTCACGCTCGGGGTCGGCTTCCTCGCCTACGCGGTGGAGATCATGATCTGGGGCGACAACCCGCGCTCGCACGCCGGGCTGCGCGGCGCCGTCACCGTGTTCGGCGCGCACGTCCAGCAGCAGTCGTTCCTCGTCATCGGGGTCGCCGCCGCCGTGTTCGCGCTGCTCGCGCTGTTCTTCGGCCGCACCTACCCGGGCAAGGCGCTGAGCGCGTGCGCGTCCAACCCGTACGCGGCGCGCACCCTCGGCATCGACCCGCTGAAGATGGGCCTGCTCGCGTTCGCGCTCGGCGGGATGCTCGGCGGCCTCGCCGGGGTGCTGCTCACCCCGCTGCAGCCCATCTCCTACAACAGCGACGTCCTGCTGATCACCAACGGGTTCGCGGCGGCGGTGCTCGGCGGCCTGAACCGCCCGGTCGTCGCGCTCGCCGGCGCGCTGACGCTCGGCGTCGCCGAGGCGATGGTCGCGGGCTACGGCGAGGCGTCCTACCAGACCGTCGTCGCGCTGGCGCTGATGCTGGCCATCATGATGGTGCGGGCCTCGCGGAGGACCGCGCTGCAGGAGGAGGCCGCCCGATGAGCGTGTCCGTCCGCAAGAACCGGCCGGCGGCCGGGGCCGCCGCGCCCGCGTCCCGGCGGCGGCCCGGCCCGGGCGCGCTCGCCGCGGCGGCCGTCGCCGCCGCCGCGCTGCTCGCCCCGGTGGTGCTGCCCGCGACGCAGGTCTCGGTGTACGTCCTGCTCCTGCTGGCCGCGACCGTGGTCGTCGGGCTGTCGATGCTGATGGGGTACGCCGGGCAGGTGTCGCTCGGCCAGGCGTCCTTCACCATGATCGGCGGGTACACGGCGGCGCTGACCGCGACGCACGGCCTGCCGACCTGGCTCGGGCTGCTGCTCGCCCCGGCCGCCGCCGCGGCGTGCGCCGCGCTCGTCGGCGTCCCGCTGCTGCGGCTGCGCGGCCACCAGCTCGCGTTCGCGACGCTCGCCATCCAGCTGATCCTGCTCAGCCTCGTCGGGCGGCAGGAGTGGACGGGCGGCGACATCGGCCTGCAGGGCGTGCCGCGGCTCCGGATCGCCGGGTACGAGTTCGCGAGCGAGGTCTCCTACGCCTACCTGGCACTCGCCGCGCTCGGACTGGTCGTGCTGGTCACCCGGCACATCGTGGCGTCACGGCCGGGGCGCGGGCTGCGGGCGCTCGCGACCAGCGAGGTCGCCGCCGCCTCCTCCGGCGTGCCGGTCGCCGCCTACAAGCAGGTGGTGTTCAGCCTGTCGGCCGCGTTCGCCGGGCTCGCGGGCGGCGTCTACGCCTTCTACATCGGCTACGTCGCGCCCGGCTCGTTCCCCGTCCTGCTGTCGTTCGAGTACGTCGTGATGGTCGTCGTCGGCGGCGCCGGGACGATCTGGGGCGCGCTCGCCGGGGCCACCGCCATCACCCTGCTGCTCCAGCTGCTCAACGACATCGGCACCCGCGAGGGGATGCCCGCGTCGGCGCCCGCCGTGCTGTCCTACGCGGTCTACGGGCTGCTGCTCATCGCGGTCGTGCTGTTCCTGCCGAAGGGGCTCGTGCCGTCCGCCGCCGCGTGGTGGGATCGCCGCACGGCCTCGAAACCGACGGAGGGGTGACGCGCATGCGCAACGAAGGACTCGGGTCGTGGCCCGCGCGCCGGGCCCGCAAGACCCCGCGGGCGACCGCCCTCGTCCACGAGGGGGCCGCGCTCACCTACGCCGGCCTGCTCGACCGGGTCGCGCGCCTCGCCCGCGCGCTGCGCGGGCTCGGCGTCCGGCCCGGCGACCGGGTCGCCTACCTCGGCCCGAACCACCCGTCGTTCCTGGAGGCGCTGTTCGCGACCGGGATGCTCGGCGGGATCTTCGTCCCGCTCAACACCCGGCTCGCCGGTCCCGAGATCGCCTACCAGCTGGACGACTCGGGCGCGTCCGTGCTCGTCCACGCGCCGTCGCACGCGGAACTGGTCGAAGGGCTTCCCGGCGGCGGCCCGGTGCGGGAGCGCGTCGCGCTCGGCGGCGGGTACGAGGACCTCCTCGCCGGCGCGGACGGCGACCCCCTGGACCTGCCCGTCGCGCTCGGCGACCCCTGCATGATCATGTACACGTCGGGGACGACCGGGCGGGCCAAGGGCGCGACGCTCACCCACGGCAACATCACCTGGAACGCGATCAACGTCCTGATCGACCACGACCTGGTCGCGGGCGAGGTGGCGCTCGTGTCGGCGCCGCTGTTCCACACCGCCGGGCTCAACATGCTCACGCTGCCGGTGCTGCTCAAGGGCGGCGCGTGCGTGCTCGTCGCCGCGTTCGACCCGGCCGCGACGCTCTCCCTGGTGGAGGAGCACCGGGTCACGTTCATGTTCGGGGTGCCGACGATGTTCGAGCGCGTCGCCCGCGAACCCGGGTGGGAGGCCGCCGACCTGTCCTCGCTGCGCATCCTGACCTGCGGGGGCGCGCCGGTGCCGCCGTCTCTCATCGAGACCTACCAGCGGCGGGGGCTGACGTTCCTCCAGGGCTACGGCATGACGGAGGCCGCCCCCGGTGTGCTGTTCCTTGACGCCGAGCACGCGGTGCCGAAGGCCGGCTCGGCCGGGGTGCCGCACTTCTTCAGCGACGTGCGCGTGGTCGGCCCCGGCATGGCGGACGCGGCGCCCGGCGAGACCGGCGAGGTCGTCGTGCAGGGCCCGCACGTCATGAGCGGCTACTGGGGGCGGCCCGCCGATACCGCCGCCGTGCTCCGCGACGGCTGGTTCCACAGCGGCGACGCCGCCCGCCTCGACGCGGACGGCTACGCCTACATCGTCGACCGCATCAAGGACATGATCATCTCCGGCGGCGAGAACGTGTACCCGGCGGAGGTCGAGCACGCGATCCTCGCCGCCAACCCCGGCGTGGCGGAGTGCGCGGTCATCGGCGTCCCGGACGCCGCCTGGGGCGAGGCGTGCCGCGCCGTGCTCGTCCCGCGCCCCGGCGCCGAGGTGAGCCCGGCGGAGGTGATCGCGTCGCTGTCCGGCAGACTGGCCCGCTACAAGATCCCCAAGTCGGCGGTCCTCGCCGCGGAGCTTCCGCGCAACGCCGCCGGGAAGATCCTGAAGGCGCGGCTGCGGGAGGAGTACGGCGACCCATGACGGCGGGCGGCGGGAGCGCGCGGCCCCCGGCCGGCGGCGGCCGGCCGACGGTCACCAGCCGCGTGCTGGACATCCTGGAGGCGTTCTCCGCCGAGCGCGACGCGCTCACCATCACCCAGATCAGCCGGCGCGCGGGCCTGCCGCTGTCCACCGCGCACCGGCTGGTCGGCGAGCTGGCGTGCTGGGGCGCGCTCGAACGCGACGCCGCCGGGCTGTACCGGATCGGGCTGCGGCTGTTCGAGGTCGCCGCGCTCGCGCCCCGCGGCCCCGCGCTGCGCGCCGCCGCGATGCCGTTCCTGGAGGACCTGTACGAGGCGACGCACGAGAACGTCCACCTCGCCGTCCTGGACGGCCTCGACGTCGTCTACATCGAGCGGATCTCCGCCCGCGACGCCGTGCACGTCCTCTCCCGCGTCGGCGGGCGGTGGCCCGCCCACGCGACGGGCGTCGGCCTCGCGCTGCTCGCGCACGCCGACCCCGCGCTGCAGGAGCGCGCCATCGCCGCGCCGCTGCGCCGCTTCACCGACCGGACGATCGGCACCGGCGCGGAGCTGCGCCGCGTCCTCGCCGAGGTCCGCCGCGCGGGTGTCGCCATCAGCGACGGCCAGGTGGAGACGTTCGCCCTGTCGGTCGGCGCGCCCGTCTACGGCCCGGACGACACCGTCGTCGCGGCCGTCGCGATCGTCGTGCCGTCCGACGGGTGGGACGCGCGGGCGCTGATCCCCGTCGTGCGCGCGAGCGCCCGCGGCATCTCCCGCGCGCTCGGCGCGCCCCGCGCCCTGCGCCCGCCGGAGACCGCGCTGCACAACCGCTGACCTGTTCTTCCGCTGGACGGAATCGGTGTGGCCCGGGTCACCCGCCCGCCGCGATGGTCGTCGTGACCCTGCCATCCACGGAGGAGCGACCCATGGTCTTCGCACGCAACCAGTGGTACGTGGCCGCCTACGGCCGGGAGGTCGGCGACGGCCTGCTCGCCCGGACGATCTGCGGCGAGCCCCTCGTCCTGTACCGGACGCGGGCGGGGGAGGCGGTCGCGCTCGCCGACCGCTGCGTGCACCGCCGCTTCCCGCTGTCGGAGAGCAACCGGGACGGCGACCGGATCGTCTGCGGCTACCACGGCTTCACCTACGCGCCCGACGGCGTGTGCGTCGCGGTGCCGGGGCAGGCCCGCGTCCCGCGCACCGCCCGCGTCCGCGCCTACCAGGTCGTCGAGCAGGACTCGTTCATCTGGGTCTGGATCGGCGACGGCGAGGGCGACGCGTCCGCGATCCCGCGCGCCGCGTGGTTCGACTCGCCGGAGTACACGACCGTCCGCGGGATGGAGCCGCTCGCCGCCCGCTACGGGCTGCTCGTCGACAACCTCCTCGACCTGTCCCACGAGACCTACCTGCACGCCGGCTACATCGGCACGCCGGAGGTGGCGCAGACCCCGATCAACACGGAGGTCGACGAGGAGGCGGGCATCGTCTACGTGAGCCGCCGCATGAAGGACGTGGAGTGCCCGCCGTTCTACTCCGAGTCGACGGGCATCGAGGGGCGCATCGACCGCTGGCAGGACATCGAGTACCACCCGCCGTGCCTCTACCTCCTGCACAGCCGCATCGCGCCGACCGGCGTGGAGCCGGGCCCCGACGGCGACGACTCCCGCGCGTTCCACGTCGAGGTCGGCTACGCCATCACGCCCGAGACGGAGACGAGCACGCACGACTTCTGGCTGGTCGCCCGCGACTTCGCCCTGGACGACGAGAAGGTGTCGGAGTTCCTGGCCGACAGCAACCGCACGGTCGTCCTCCAGGACGTGGAGGCGCTGAACATCCTGGAGAAGGTCATCGCGTCCGAGCCGGAGGGCTACCAGGAGCTGTCCATCAACATCGACACCGGCGGCCTGGCCGCCCGCCGCATCCTGGCGCGGCAGACGGCCCGATGAGCGCGGCCCGGGGCGCGGGCCCCGCGGCGGGCCGGCTGCGGGTGGAGTGGTCGCCGGGCTCCGACACCCTCACCGGAATCTGCCACTGCGGCGCGCAGCACACCGCCGAGGACCCGATCGAGATCTGGGCGTGGCTCCTCGCGCACCCGGACCACCCCGCGCCCTGACCTGCCCCCTTGCGGCGTCGTCGCCGGGGCCGCCACATTCTCCGACGAGCCGCCTTCACCGGGATAGTTAGCTTAGGCTAGCCTCATACCGTGCTGTCCCCCGCGCGAACCGGCCCGCCGCGATCCCCGGCGAAGCGAGGCGGGCGGCGCGGCGCCCACCGGATCTGGCTGCCCCTGCTCGCGGCCGTGCTCCTCGCGACGGTGGTGGCGAGCCTCGCGATCGGCGCCGGGGACGTCCCGCTCGGGCGGGTCCTGCCGGGCGTGTTCGGCCCGGACGACGGGTCGCGGGCGGAGCTGATCGTCCACGAGCTGCGGCTGCCCCGCACGCTGCTCGGCATCGCCGTCGGCGCGGCGCTCGGCCTCGCCGGCGCGGTGATGCAGGCGCTCACCCGCAACCCGCTCGCCGAGCCGGGGCTGCTCGGCGTGAACGGCGGCGCCGCCTTCGCGGTCGTGCTCGTCATCGGCCTCGCCGACGCCGGCGACCCGCTCGTCTACGTGTGGGCGGCGTTCGCCGGCGCGGCGGGCGCGGCGGTCCTCGTCTACATGATCGGCGCGCGGGGGCGGGGCGGCGCGTCGCCCGCGCGGCTGGTGCTCGCCGGCGCCGCCCTCAACGCCGTGTTCAGCGCGATGACCGCCGGGGTCATGCTGTTCACCCCGGCCAACTTCAACGGCTTCCGGTTCTGGCAGGTCGGCTCGCTCGGCGGGCGGGAGCTCGCGGTGTTCTACCGCGTGCTGCCGTTCGTGCTGGCGGGAGCGGTCCTGGCGCTGCTGCTCGCCCGCCCGCTGAACGCCCTCGGCATGGGCGACGAGGCGGGCCGCGCCCTCGGCTCCCGGCCCGGCCGGACGCGGGCGCTCGGCGCGCTCGCCGTGGTGCTGCTGTGCGGGTCGGCGACGGCCGCGGCCGGGCCGATCTGGTTCCTCGGGCTCGCCGTCCCGTTCATCGTCCGCGCCGCGGCCGGCCCCGACCAGCGGCTCGTGCTGCCGTACTCGCTGCTGCTCGCGCCCGTGCTGCTGCTCGGCGCCGACATCATCGGCCGGGTCGTCGCGCCCGGCGAACTGGAGACCGGCATCGTCACCGCGTTCCTCGGGGCGCCGCTGTTCGCGGTGATGGTCCGGCGGGGGAGGACGCGCGACCTATGAGAGTGCTGCGCGCGGGCGGCGTGTCGCTGCGGTGGGAGCCGCGGGCGGCGGCGGTGTGCGGGGTGCTGGCGGCGGTCGCGGCCTGCGCGGCCGTCCTCGTCGTCGGATCGGGGGAGTTCCCGATCTCGCCGCCGGACGTGGTCCGCGCCGTCGTCGGGCACGGCGACCGCGCCACCGAGTTCATCGTCCGGACGCTGCGGCTGCCGCGCGCCGTCACCGGGCTGCTCGCCGGGCTCGCGCTCGGGCTCAGCGGCGCGATCTTCCAGAGCATCTCCCGCAACCCGCTCGGCAGCCCCGACCTCATCGGCTTCACCACCGGCTCGGCGACCGGCGCGCTGCTGCAGATCCTCGTCTTCGGCGGCGGCGCCGTCGCCATCACTGTCTCGTCGGTCGCCGGCGCGGTGGTCACCGCCCTGGCCGTCTACCTGGTCGCCTACCGGCCCGGCGGCGGCGTGCACGGCGTCCGGCTGGTGCTGATCGGCGTCGCGGCGGCGGCGATGCTGGAGGCGTTCAACTCCTACCTCATCACCCGCGCCGAGCTGCGCGAGGCGTACGAGGCCGCGTTCTGGCTCACCGGCAGCCTCAACGGGCGCGACTGGGACCAGGCCGTCCCGCTGGCGCTCGCGCTGGCGGTGCTCGTCCCGGCGGCGCTGCTGCTCGCCCGCCCGCTCGGCATGGGGGAGCTGGGCGACGACGCGGCGCAGGCGCTCGGCGTGCCCGTCCAGCGGACCCGCGCGCTGCTCACGGTCGCGGGGGTCGGCCTCGTCGCGGCGGCGACGGCGGCGGCCGGGCCCGTCCCGTTCGTGGCGCTCGCCGCGCCGCAGCTCGCCCGCCGGCTGACCCGCCGCCCCGGCGCGCAGTTGCTGCCCGCCGCGCTGACGGGCGCCGCGCTGCTCGCCTGCAGCGACCTCATCTCGCTGCACCTGCCGGTCGCGGTGCCGGTGGGCGTCGTCACCGGCGTCCTCGGCGGCGTGTACCTGGCCTGGCTGCTGTCCACCACCGGACGGAAGGGGACGACATGACCCGGCTGCGCGCGGAGGACCTCACGCTCGCCTACGAGAAGCGCGTCGTCGCCGAAGGGCTCGGCGTGGAGATCCCGGACGGGTCGTTCACCGTCATCGTCGGGCCGAACGCGTGCGGGAAGTCGACGCTGCTGCGCGCCCTCGCCCGGCTGCTGCGCCCCCGCGCCGGCACGGTCTACCTGGACGGCGAGCCGATCGCGGCGCTGCCGCCGAAGCGGCTCGCGCGGCGGCTCGGGCTGCTGCCGCAGTCGCCGCTCACCCCGGAGGGCATCACGGCCCGCGACCTCGTCGCCCGCGGCCGCTACCCGCACCAGAGCCTGCTGCGCCAGTGGTCGCGGGAGGACGAGGCGGTCGTCGCCGAGGTGATGGACGCGGTCGGCGTCACCGACCTCGCCGACCGGGTGGTGGACGAGCTGTCCGGCGGGCAGCGCCAGCGGGTGTGGCTCGCGCTCGTCCTGGCCCAGCAGACCGGCATCCTGCTGCTGGACGAGCCGACGACGTACCTGGACATCGCCCACCAGATCGAAGTCCTCGACCTGTGCGCGCGCCTCCACGAGGAGGGCCGCACGCTCGTCGCGGTGCTGCACGACCTCAACCACGCCTGCCGCTACGCCACCCACCTGATCGCGATGCGGGACGGCGAGGTGCTCGCCGAGGGGCCGCCCGCCGAGATCGTGACGGCCGGTCTGGTGGAGCGGGTGTTCGGGCTCCCGTGCCGCGTCATCCCGGACCCGGAGACCGAGACGCCGCTGATCGTCCCGGCCGGGCGGCGGCGGGCGTTGACGGCCGAAACCCCCTGAATTAGGTTAGCCTTACCTAATTTTGAGAGGGGTTCCGTGCTGACCTGGGAAGAGCTGCACACCGCGCTGACCGACGTGCTGGGCGAGGACGCGGGAGCCGACGACAACCTCATCGAGCTCGGGATGGACTCGATCCGGCTGATGCGGCTGACCGGCCGGCTGCGCCGCGGCGGCATCGAGGTCCGCTTCGCCGAACTGGCCGAGCGCCCCACGCTCGCCGAATGGTGGGAGCTGCTCGCCGCGAAGGGCCAGGTGGAGCCGGCGGCCGGGCCGCCCGCCGCCGGACCGCCCGTGGTGGAGCAGGCCGACATCGAGCCGGACGAGCCCTTCCCCCTCGCCCTCATGCAGCACGCGTACTGGATCGGCCGCGACTCCGGCCAGTCGCTCGGCTCCGTCGCCGCCCACCTGTACGTCGAGCTCGACGGCCGCGCCATCGACCCCGCCCGGTTCGAGGACGCCGTCCGCGGCCTGGCCGCGCGGCACCCGATGCTGCGCGTCGCCGTGTCCGACGACGGCACGCAGCGGATCCTGCCGGAGCGCCCCGGGCCCGCCGTGACCGTCCACGACCTGCGGTCGGCGGACGAGCCGGACGCCGAGCTCGCGCGGATCCGGGCCGAGATGTCGCGGCAGCGCCTCCCGATCGAGGACGGCCGCGTCTTCGACGCCCGCCTCAGCCTGCTCCCCGGCGGCACCGCCCGCCTCCACCTGGACGTCGACATGGTCGCCGCCGACGCGATGAGCTACCGCGTCATGCTCGCCGACCTCGCCGCGCTCTACGAGGGCGAGGCGCTCGCGCCGATCCGGTACGGCTACGCCCGCTACCTCGCCGACGACCCGCGCGCCGCCGCGCGCGAGCAGGACCGCACGTGGTGGGCCGAGCGCCTCGCCGACCTCCCCGGCCCGCCCGAGCTGCCCGTCGTCCCGGAGCCGGGCGACCGCGTCGAGCGCAGGCACCACTGGCTGGCGCCGGACGACAAGGCCCGCCTCATCGCGCGCGCCCACGCCGAGGGCGTCACCCCGGCGATGGCGCTGGCGGCCGTGTTCGCCGAGGTCATCGGGGCCTGGTCGGCGACGCCGCGCTTCCTGCTGAACCTGCCGCTGTTCCACCGCGAGCCCGTCCACCCGGACGTGGACGCGGTCGTCGGCGACTTCACCGGCTCCATCATGCTCGAAGCCGACCTCCGCGAGGACCTCCCGTTCGTCGAGCGGGCGCGCGGGCTCCAGGCGAACCTGCACACGGCGGGCGCGCACAGCGACTACTCGGGCCTCGAGGTGCTGCGCGACCTGTCGCGGCGGCGCGGCGAGCAGGTCCTCGCGCCGATCGTCTACACCAGCGCGCTGAACCTCGGGGAGCTGTTCGGCGAGCGCGTCCGCGAGCACTTCGGCGAGCCGGAGTGGATCATCTCGCAGGGCCCGCAGGTGCTGCTGGACGCGCAGGTCACCGAGGTGTCCGGCGGCCTGCTGCTGAACTGGGACGTGCGCGTCCCGGCGTTCCCGGACGGCGTCGCCGAGGCGATGTTCGCCGCCTACACCGACGCGATCGCCCGGCTGGGCGCGGCGGACGCCGACTGGTCGGCGCCGCTCGGCGTCGCGGCTCCCGCGTCCCAGCTCCGCGTGCGGCAGGCGCTGAACGCGACCCCCGCCCCGCCGCCGCGCACGCTCACCGAGGGCTTCTTCGAGCACGCCCGCCGCCGCCCGGACGCCCCGGCCCTGCACTGGGGCGACGACGGCACCCTTACCTACGGCGAACTGGCAGTCCGCGCACTGCGCATCGCGGCCGCGCTCGTCGCCGCCGGTGTGCGTCCGGGCGACCGCGTCTCGGTCGAGCTGCCGAAGAGCCCCGCGCAGGTCACCGCCGCCCTCGGCGTGCTCGCGGCCGGTGCCGCGTACGTCCCGATCGGCCCCGAGCAGCCGGCCGCCCGCCGCGCGAAGATCCGCGCGAGCGCCGCCGTCGCCGCGTCCCTGGTCCCCGCCGGCGAGTCCGAGGCCGGCGTCGGCGTCGGCGTCGGCGGCACGGTGCCCGCCGGCCGGCCCGCCGACGCCGAGCCGCTGCCGGAGCCGGTGGCCGTCCGTCCCGACCAGGTCGCCTACGTGCTGTTCACCTCGGGCTCGACCGGCGAGCCGAAGGGCGTCGAGGTGCCGCACGGCGCGGCCATGAACACCATCGGCGACCTGGTCGAGCGGTTCGCGATCGGGGAGGACGACGTCACCTTCGCGATCTCCGCGCTCGACTTCGACCTGTCGGTGTTCGACCTGTTCGCGGCCTGGTCGGCGGGCGGCGCGGTCGTCCTGCCCGACGAGGACGAGCGGCGCGACGCCGCCCGCTGGGCCGACCTGGTGCGCCGCTGGTCGGTGACCGTGCTGAACTGCGTCCCGTCCGTGCTGGAGATGCTGCTGCACGCGGGCCGCCCCGAGAGCCTGCGGCTCGTCCTGCTGGGCGGCGACTGGGTCGGTGCGCACCTGCCCGCGCTGCTGGCGGAGCGCGCGCCGCGCTGCCGGTTCGTCGCGCTCGGCGGGACGACGGAGACCGCGATCCACTCCACGGTGCAGGAGGTCGCGGGGGAGGTGCCGGCCGACTGGCACGCCGTCCCGTACGGGGTGCCGCTGCGCGGCGTCGCGTGCCGGGTCGTGGACGAGCTCGGCCGCGACCGCCCCGACTGGGTCGCGGGCGAGCTGTGGATCGGCGGCGCGGGCGTCGCGGACGGCTACACGGGCGACCCGGAGCGCACCGCCGACCGGTTCGTCGTCCACGAGGGCGCCCGCTGGTACCGGACGGGCGACCTGGCCCGCTACCGCCCGGACGGCGCCATCGAGTTCCTCGGCCGCCGCGACCACCAGGTCAAGGTGCGCGGCTTCCGCATCGAACTCGGCGAGGTCGAGGCCGCGCTGCAGGACCACCCCGCGGTCGGCCGCGCCGTCGCGCTCCTCGCCGGCGGGCGGCTGGCCGCCGCCGTCGTGGCGTCCGGCGACCTCGACGAGGTGCTGGAGCACGCCCGCGGCCTCCTCCCGCCGCACATGGTGCCGGAACGGCTCGTCCGCGTGGACGAGCTGCCGCTCACCGCGAACGGCAAGGTCGACCGCAAGGCCCTCACCGCGCTCGCCGCCGCCGAGAAGGGCGAGGCGCCCTACGCCGAGCCGGCGACGCCGCTGGAGAAGGTGCTGGCCCGGATCGTCGCCGAGGTGCTGGGGGAGGAGCGCGTCGGCGCGGACGCCGACTTCTTCGCGCTCGGCGGCGACTCCGTCCTCGCGACCACGGTGGTCGCGCGGCTGCGGGAGGCGCTCGACACGACCGCGCTGCCGGTCCGGGTGCTGTTCGCCGAGCGGACCGTCGCGCGCGTCTGCCGCCGCTTCACCGAGCTGGAGGACGAGCCGGGCCGCCTGGAGGCCGTCGCCGCGATCTGGCTGGAGGTCGAGGCGATGACCGAGGAGGAGCTCGCCGCGCGCCTCGGCTGATCAGCCGGGTTCGGGCTCCGGGCGCATCGTCGCCGTCCGGAGCCCGGTCAGGGTCAGCGCCAGCGCCAGCGCGAGGACGGCGCTGACCGTCCCGTACAGGACGATGGCGGCGCCCGGCGCGAGGTACCGGCCGAGGGCCCCGGCCCCCAGCGACCCGATCGCGCCGCCGCCGGTCTCCTGCGCCGCCCAGAGCGCGTTGACGCGTCCCAGATGCGAGTCGGGCGTGTGCGACTGGATCAGCCCGTACCGCAGGATCTCCTCGATCGACTGGACGAACCCGTACGCGAACAAGATCGCGACGGCGAGCGCCGGATGGCGGGCCAGGCCGAGGCACGCCAGCGCCGCGAACCCGGTCACGGACGCGACGAGCAGCGCCAGCCCCGGCGCCCGCGCCGACCCCGCCCAGCCGCTCGTCACCGACGCGAGCACGGCCCCGCACGCGGGCGCGGCGAACAGCAGCCCGACCGTGGTGGCGCCGCCGTCCAGGCTCCGCTCCGCGAACGCGGGCATCAGCACGGGGATGCCGCCCGCGACCATGAACAGCAGCCCGAGGAGCATCAGCGACCCCACGACCCGGTGGGACGCGACGAACCGGAACCCGTCCCCGACGGCCTTCAGCGGGTTGCCCGGCGGCTCCGCGGTCTCGGGCTTGAGCACCGGCAGCGTGGTGAGCAGCCCGAGCGTGCCGAGGGTGCCGGCCGCGGCCGCCGCGTAGTTCCAGCCGACGCCGAACGCCGACACGATGATGCCGCCGAGCGCGGGCGAGGCCATCGACCCGAGCCGGACGGTCAGCGCGTTCAGCGCGCCCGCCGCGACGAGCTTGTCCGCCGCCACCAGCGCGGGCGCCGCGGCGAGCAGCGCGGTGACGCTGATGCCGGTCATCAGGCCGTCCCACGCGGCCAGCACGTAGAGGGCGGCGAGCGACGGGGACGGCAGGAACGCGTTCAGCGCCAGCAGCACGAACCCGATCCCGGCGGCCGTCCGGGCGCGCAGCATGAGCCGCCGCCGGTCGTCCTTGTCGGCGAGCACGCCGCCCCACAGGAACCCGGCGAGCAGCGCGAACCCCTCCGCCGCCGACACCCCGCCGACGTGCACGGTCGAGCCCGTCAGGTCGTACACCTGGACGGGCAGGGCGACGGCCAGCATCCCGATCCCGAAGACCGAGACCGTGCGGGCGATGAACACGTTGCGGAACGGCCTGCTGTCGCGCAGCGGACTGATGTCCATGGCCAGTCGCCGGAGCATCCTCGGGGTTCTCCTCTGCCGGGGGAGTAGCTAAGGTAAGCCTAGCCTTAGTTGATCGTGGAGAAGAGGACGAACCGGTGCAGCGGACGCTGATGAACGGAAAGATCCACCGCGCGACCGTCACCCAGGCGGATCTGCACTACGTGGGCTCCCTGACGATCGACGCGGACCTCATGGCCGCGGCCGACATCGTCGAGGGCGAGCAGGTCCACGTCGTCGACATCACCAACGGCTCCCGTCTCGTCACCTACGCCATCACCGGCGAGGCGGGCAGCGGCGTCATCGGCGTCAACGGCGCCGCCGCACGCCAGGTCCAGCCCGGCGACATGGTCATCATCATCACCTACGCGTCCGTGGAGGAGTCGGCCCGGGACCGCCACGAGCCCCGCGTCGTCCACGTCGACGCCGCCAACCGCATCGTCGCCCTCGGCTCCGACCCGGCCGAGCCGGTCCCCGGCGCCCCCGCCCAGCTGGCCGGGCGGTGAGCATGGACGGCTTCACCCCCTGGCCCGCCGACCTCGAAGCCCGCTACACCGCCGACGGCCACTGGACGGACCGCCTCCTCGGCGACGTCCTGCGCGGCGAGCCGTCCCGGACGGCCCTCGTCGCCGGCGCCGACCGCCTCACCTACGCCGAACTGGACGCCCGCGCCGCCCGCGCCGCCGCCGGGTACCTGGCCCTCGGCATCGGCCGCGGCGACCGCGTCGTCGTCCAACTCCCGAACACGACCGCCTTCGTCGTCACCTTCCTCGCCCTCGTCCGCATCGGCGCGGCGCCCGTCCTGGCCCTGCCCGCCCACCGCGAGAGCGAGATCCGCTACCTGTGCGAGCTGTCGGAGGCCCGCGCCTACATCTGCGCCGACCGCGACGGCGACTTCGACTACCGCGCCATGGCCCGCACCCTCCCCGTGGACCACGTGATCGTGGACGGCGACGCGGCGGAGTTCACCCCGCTCGCGTCGGTGGACGCCGACCCCGTCGAGTCCACGCCGCCGTCCCCGTCCGACGTCGGCGTCTTCCTGCTCTCCGGCGGCACGACGGGCCTGCCGAAGCTGATCCCCCGGACGCACCGCGACTACGTCTACAACCTGGAGGCCAGCGCCGAAGTCTGCGGCTTCACCCCGGCCACCGTCTACCTGGTCGTCCTGCCCGCCGCGCACAACTTCGCCCTGGCCTGCCCCGGCATCCTCGGCGTCTTCGCCACCGGCGGCACGGTCGTCCTGTCCCCGTCCGGCTCGCCCGACGAGGCGTTCCCCCTCATCGAACGCGAGCGCGCCACGGTCTGCGCGGTCGTCCCCCCGATCGCGCTCCTCTGGCTGGACGCGGTGTCCTGGCAGGAGGAGGACATCTCGTCCCTCGAACTCCTCCAGGTCGGCGGCGCGAAGCTCGCCGCCGAACGCGCCGCCGACGTGCCGGGCACCCTCGGCTGCCAGGTCCAGCAGGTCTTCGGCATGGCCGAGGGCCTCCTCAACTACACGCGCCTGGACGACCCGGCCGACCTCGTCGAACGGACCCAGGGCCGCCCGCTCTCACCCGCCGACGAGATCCGGATCGTCGACGAGGACGGCAAGCAGGTGGCCCCCGGCGAGGTCGGCGAACTGCTGACCCGGGGCCCGTACACCCTGCGCGGCTATTACCGCGCCCCCGAGCACAACGCCCGCTCCTTCACCCCGGACGGCTACTACCGGACCGGCGACCTCGTCCGGCGGCTCCCGTCCGGCCACCTGATCGTCGAGGGCCGCGAGAAGGACCAGATCAACCGGGGCGGCGACAAGGTCTCCGCCGAGGAACTGGAGAACCACCTCCTCGCCCACCCCGCCGTCCACGACGCCGCCGTGGTGGGCATCCCCGACCCCATGATGGGCGAGCGAACCTGCGCATTCCTCATCATCAGGGACGCCGGAAAGGCCCCCACCCTCCCCGAGATCAAGGAGTTCCTCCGCACACGCGGCCTCGCCGCCTACAAATTCCCCGACCGCCTGGAAACAGCCGACGCCTTCCCCCGCACCCCCGTAGGCAAGATCAGCAAAAAGACTCTGGCGGCCCGAGTGGCGGCCTCCTGACACGACCCCGTCACCCGCTGGCCGGCGAGAGGCGGCCGGCGGGTGAAAAGGCCGATCCCCGCCCTCACAGCCAGAGGATGACGCTGAGAGTAGGGGCCTGAATGAACCGGAAGGCATTCTTCGCCTTGCCCGCCGCATCCGGCTGCGCGGGCGATACGGCGGTCGTCGCGACGACATACCGGTCCTGACTGCCCACCTGCCCGACCTGCGCCCCGCCCGGCGGCTCCAGGTCGCCACCCGGCACGAACCGCAGATCGGTGTGCCGCAAGCGCCGCGCGGCATCACTCGCCGCGCCCGGATCGGCGAACCTGAGGACGTGGCTGCTGACCAGCACCCCGTCGGGGGTCTTGAACGCGATCTCGATCCGCCCTTCGCACCCGGCCTGCCGCAGGACGCCACGGGCCTGCTCACTGGTCGCACCGGCGCGGCAGCCCTTCTCGTCGTCCAGCACCTTGGCCGCCGTACGTTCGTAGGTCTCCGAGGCGCCACCGAAGGCGTTCTCGAACCGGATGTCGTCGTCGTAGAAGGTGTTCACCTCGAACGCCGGACCGCCGCCGGATGAAGCCCCGCCGGATGAAGACCCACCGGCCGTGAGCCCGATGACGACCGGCGCCGCCAGAACGGTCACTCCGAGGACCCCGGCAATGGAGCCGAGCGCAATGCGCCACCGACGCTCCCGCCTCTCCCAGCGCCGCACATGGTCAGCCCCCACCGCACCCGAACCGGAGGACCCGAGCACCGCCAGCCCACCGGTCTCCGCAGGCGCGGGCGGTGCCTGCGCCAGGACGACGACCGTCTTGGCCCGGCGGTCGTGCAGGCATTGCCCGAGCCGTCCGTCCTTCCTGTGCTCCCAGGGATCGGTGATCAGCGGAATGGACGACGAACTCCGAGGAAGCGCGTACCGCTTGAAAGACCGGTGCCACCCTGGCGGCCGCATCCCGTCTTCCTGGCGCACCACCCGGATCCCTGCGACCCGCTGCCCGACCGTGCACCCCCACCGCGCGATCCCCCCGACACGCAGCAGGACCATGGCGAAGACCCCGAGGAACACGGCCGGAATGCCCACCCACGTCATCCACGAAAACGAGGCGTCCTCGAAAAACAGACCGACCACATAGACCGGCGAAAGGCCCGCCATGACCACCACGAACGCCACGGCGCCGTCGACGACGCGGGCCGCAAGACGCTGCTCGGTACTGGCCAGGACGCGCACGACCCGCTCGTCATTGTCCGCAGTCCGCTCTGCCGAAGTCCCTACGGGCACATAAAGGGGAGCCGTCACACCGGCATATACAAGCACAGCGCCGGTGATGTCCTAGGTCGCGCCTTCCAGAAGGTCAGGAGGAGGTAGATGGTCAGACCCGGTTGCGTCCACGAACGTGGTGACCATGGGGGTGAAGACGACCGCAGGATCGGATCCGCAGCCGTTCGGCCAGCAGCGGCGTGGCGCCGCCGATGGCGGCCCCTCAGCCGCAAGTCAGTACCAGGGTGATGCCGACGACCACCGCGATGTCCGCGCCGATGAACAGTGTCCCTCACCACGGGCGATCAAGGTCAGCAGTGTGCCCAGGGTGAGGACCTGGCTTCGATGGCCACCATGCGTTGCACGGCACCCACATCCCCTTGGCCGTGAGTCGTTTCCGCTACCGCTGACGCGCCGTCCACTCGGGGGCTGCCTACAGTTGCTCCGCATGACGCAGGCCGAGATCGGGATCACTGGGGAGTTGGTGCGGATCTGCTGCGCGACCAGCATCCCGGCCTGGCCGATGACCCGGTGTGGCTTGGCGCACGGGGCTGCGGACAACCAGCTGTGGCGGCTCGGCGACGATCTCGCCGTCCGGTTGCCCTGGGCCACGGAGTCCGCTGACGGGCTGCTGCGCAAGGAGCACACCTGGCTGCCCGTCCGCGCCTCCTGCCGCCGGTCCCCGTTCCGCAACGCCTCGGCGAGCCCTCCGCGCGATTCCCGCGACCTTGGATCGTCACCACCTGGGTACCGGGGGCGCCAGCCGACCACGGCCCCGTCACGCGCGCCGCAGAAGCCGCCACCGCGCTGGCCGCGTTTCTGACGGCACTTCACCAACCAGCCCCCGAGCAGGCCCCGGCCGGCCGGGGCCTTGGAGGCCCGCTGGCCGACTACTCCGAGGACTTCGCCAAGCAACTCGCCTTGGTCACCGAGCTGGGGCACATCTACGACCCTGACGCCGTCCGCGCGGTCTAGGAAGACGCCGCCGCCGCGCCCGACTGCGATGGGCCGGCACTCTGGCTCCATGGCGACCTGCATCCGGCCAACGTCGTCAACCCGCCGGCACGATCTGCGGTGTGGTCGGCTTCGGTGACCTCTTCGCGGGCGACCCGGCGTGCGAGCCGGGCGGAGGCAGCCGCTGATCTGACGGACAGAACCCGGTCAACCTTCGCCGCGTTGTAGATAGAGAAGAATTTCGACGGCAAAGCGAGTTGCTGCCTGCTGAAGGCCGAAGTCCTCCAGGAGGTCGGCCTCGTCATACACCTCATCTCCCAGCAGGCTGATCACGGGCACCCGTTCGCCGCCGCCGGTTGCGTAGTCCCTCCAGACCGATCCAATGGAGACCTTGGAGTGCACGGCATGGTTACGCCGCTCGACTGCTTCCTCGATGCCGCACAACTCGTATTCCCAGTGCTGCTCGTCCTCGTCGCTCAGCAGCCTTCGGACATCTTGGACGAGCCGTCCAGCCGTGCTCTTCTCAACATTGGCGTCTGGGTTCAGGTGCGCGACAACCCTGCGGAGAACGGTCTCCGTCTCCGTCCCCTGCGCCATCACCAGGCCGCGGAGTCGATGCATCTCGGCGGCGAGGTCGTCACGGACGGGTGCCTCGCGCCAACTGTCGGGGACGTCGTGCTCGACGTCCTCATCCGACAGATCCTGGATCATCGCCTCTGAGGACACGACCTCTCGGTGGCGTCCAGAGCTGAACTGGTTCCTCACTCGATCAATTATCAAGCCGTCAAGGGGAGGCACGCCCCAGGTTTTCTCAGCCACGCGGCGCCTGCCGTGTCAGGGACGGCTGTCGAGTGGGCGGCACTTGCCGAGGATCACCTCAACGCCGGATCTGGGGTCGGCCTGCTTCGGATCGACGGGTCCGTGGCGATCGCCAGCATGACCAGCTGCGGACTCTGCGTCCGCTCCTGGAGCGCGTCCAGGAGCAGCCCGAAACTCAGGCCGATCAGGAACGAGAGATCGGGAAACCTCTGGTGCAACAGAGTCTCGTAGCCCCAATGACCGAGCCTGCCGCCCGGACCCTGAAGTCGGCATTCTCGTGATCCCCACAGTGTCCACCAAGGTGATACCGAAGAGCGCGAATTCGCGCAGAGCATCGCCCTCGGCAATGCGCACGGGCATCTCGGAGCGCCCAACGAGTTCCACCGTGGACGCCTGCGACGGTGTCGTGACTACTCTCCTCCCTGAACAACCAGCACATCACGACCGGCCTCGCCGGAGACTTGACCAGGATCCTGAGGTGGCTCTGGCGGCATTGAAGTCGCTTACAGGCGGCGCCGCGTGCCGTCGTGGCGAAGCTGGCGAACACGCTTCTCAGTTCTCCCTGGCCATCAACTGCACGTGGGCGATGATCTTTTTCAGCTGTGCCGGCGGGAGCGTCTTGGTCAGCAGGGTGGCCTGGAAGTATGTGTGCTCGCTCTTGCCGTCCGTCCCGTGGCCGTCCGCAACGAGCTCCTTCTTCATGATCTCCCAGTCCGGCCACTCTTCCTTGAGGAAGGCTTCGAGCGTGTCGCGGAACACGGCGTAGCCGCTGGCCACCATGGTTTCCGGCCAATCCTCCTCATCCGCGCCGAGCAGGGACAGCAGACTTCGATTCTTGCCGGTCTCCTTGGCGATCCGGTCGGCCAGCTTCTTGTCTGTCTCGTCCGGTTTGCGCTCGGCGTTGTGCCTGTCTCCGTCGAACACCACATAGGTTGGGATGCCGAGTGTGGTGAGGATGGCGTATGGCAGCCGGAGGTTCTGCTTGCCTTCGACGTTTACCACCATGATGCCATTGGTGTTCAACGGGTCCTCGCGGTAACCGCAGCCTTCGAGGACGCCCTTGTCGCTGACGCCCTCCACCAGAACGACTGCGCGGGCGAACATGGCCTCCGGGATGTCCGTCAAGTAGGCCCGCGCGATCTTCCGGGCGAGTTCCACGTCGCTGATCTTCAACCCAAGCAGATCCTTGACAGCCTGCTGCGTGCTGGAGTCGACGTGGACGGACGGGGCGCCGTCCGCCTTCGTGCGCGTCATGCGGCGGATCTGATGGAACCCGTCCGTCTCCAGGAAGTACGGGCTGTGCGTGGCGTAGGAGATCTGAATTCCGTGCTCCGGCCCCGTGGCGAGCCTGCGCAGCACCGACGCGAAGGTCCGGGCCTGGACAGGATGCTGGAAGAGCTCCGGCTCCTCGATCGCCAGGAACACCGTCCGGCTCGCCTCGGCGGCCTTCCGCTCTGCCAGCACCCGGAGCGCGGTGATGAGCACGGCTCGCTGGAAACCGTGCCCCTGCTGGTCAACACGCGTGTTGGCGGTCCCGTCCTCCACCGACACCTGGAACAGGGGCTGTGGCACGCGCATCTCGGGAATGTGGGAGCTGACGCGCAGCCTGCGGCCCCGGGTGAGCTGCTCGACTTCGCGGGTCAGCTCGTTCGAGAGTTCATGCAGTTGCGCCTCGAAGTGCTCGGCGTGGATCTTGCCGCGGTCGTCGTTGAACACCGCCTGAAGATCAAGCATGTCCTGCTCGGCTTGGCCGCGGTCCACGGCCTGGTCCATGATTCGGCCGATGATGGAGCCTTTCACATCACGCCCCTCCTCGACCGCCCGTAGGTCCGCGCTGACGAATACGTAGTCGAACAGCCCGGTCATCTTCGCCTGCCCGGCGAAGCCGAAGAAGTGGGTGTCGGCGGGCAGTTCGACTGCTTCGAGCTGGTCTCGATGTCTGCTTTCCCATGCGGACAGTGCATCTTCGACGGCCTTGGCACTCGAGGCGGCTGGCAGGCCGAGCTCAGGTCGTGCATCAGTCAGAGCTTTGTATCTCTTGCGCTGCTCCAGGGCGCCCTTGGCACCTCGGATCTCGCCGAACGGCGGGTACGCCAGAGCGCGTCCAGACAGCTTGTCAGCACCGTCCTCCCAGCGTCGCCAGAGCCGGACGGACTCGGTGTTCCCGGCCGCGTATTTCCCGAGCGCCGCCCGGTCCAGATCAGTGAGGTCGCCGAACTGGACCTCGACGCTGATCTGTTTCCGTGCCGCCCCCGCCCAGACGTCCTCCTCGGTCAGCGGCTGTGCCGGCCCGTTGAAGAACCAGTCCAGCGCGCGCAGGACGGCCGACTTCCCCACCCCGTTCGGCCCGATGAACGTCGTGATGTCGTCGAAGCGGATGTCCACGTCTTGCAGACACCGATAGTTCTTGATCGCCACCCGTTGTATCCGCACACATCAACCTCATCGCTCACAGGCGCCTCGCTGCAACCGAATTCAGTGACTGACCGCAGTGTGCCGATACGATGAGTTAGGTAAACCGGAGGGAGTCGCCGGACGTCCGCGTGGGGTCAGGGGGTGCCATCCATGTCCCCGGCGTCCTTCGCGACGGTCGGGGGCGCCGGGCGCCCGGGACGTACTGGACGTGCGCCACCACGTGGCGCGCGGCGACCCGCCATGTGGTGGGTGGTATGCGCGGCGGTCAGGCTGGCGGCAATCGGAAGTACGCGCGGCGCGGCCGGTTCGGGCCGCTAGCCTGCATGGTTCAGAAGGCGGCAACGGAGGAGAGGACGCCGATGGACCAGATGGCGCGCGTGGGAGGCCTCAAGGGGAGCTGGTGAGCTTCGCCATGTCCGACCGCTTCGGCGCTGTGCTGAAAGAGTTGGTCCTGGACGCCTTCCCGGACGTCGTCGTCGACGACGAGAGCGTCTTGCCGCTGTCATCGATGACTTCTTGCTCCGCCACCGGCTCGAGAGCGGCGCACGGGGAGTGGGAACGGTTCATCGCCGAGCGCCGTGACCTGGACGAGACGGACAAGGCGCTGCTGCTCTGCTGGCTCGCCAACGTGCAGGGCGTGTTCGAGATCACTGAGCCGTACGGCGACGACGGTGTCATCGTCTTCAACCACGTCGACGAGCCCACCTACCGCGTCCGCTCCAACATGGGCACGGAGGGCGTGGAACTCCTCGCCCCGGATGATCATGATCCGCGCCATCGTGCCCGTTGGCGAGACTTGGTGATCAGCGGGACGCCGATGGCCTTCCCCGCAGGCCATGCCGACCAGGTCCTGGCCGGGGTGCCCGAGATCGTCACGAAGTTTCCCTCGCGGGCCATCCGTTATCCGGAGAAGCTCGCGCAAGGGCGCGAACTGCAGGCCGAACAACGTGCGGCATTCATCGACCTGCACGGCGCCGACCTGGTCGTCGTTCCTGGCGACCAGAGACTCTGATGGCCTTCTACCGCCACAACTACGAACGGGCTGGCAGCAAGACCGGGCCGTGGACCGGACCCGACCTGCCGTCGCTGCCCAGGGAATGGACCAGTGCAGACAACGTCGCCCTGACTACGACGCCGAGGACGGCCTCGGCTTCTACGCCGACTGCACCTCGGCCCGGCGCGCCTTCGCCGACCCCGGCCTCATCAGGCGCCGTCCCTACCGGGACATCATCTCCGACTACCTGCGCGAGGACGGGATCAGCCCTGTCTCGATCCGGCGACTGGTGGCAGAAGCCGGCCCCGACGCCGCCGACCTCGTGTTTCAGAAACTGCTCAGGAAGCCGGGCTCCTCCGGGGACGCGATGGCGAGGCCCTGCTCCGCAAGTACAAGGCCGACTGGTATGACAACCCGCCGCTGCCCCGGGTGACGCCCACATTGCCCGCCTCACCCGGCGGTTCGAGGACGCGAAGCGCACGTGAACGTACGAATTGCCTCTTTGACCCACCGCATGTCGCCTTCGGCGGGGCTGTGGGGCGTCAGTGGACTAGGCGTGGTCTCGGTTATGCGTTGCGCTGGCCTGGAGTTTTACGGATTCATGCCTGGTGGCGGGTGATGAGTGGCTGCACCTGACGGGTGCGCGGCCGCATGTGCGGCGCTGGCTGCGCTCAAC
The DNA here is from genome assembly GCF_040677125.1 of Actinomadura sp. NPDC049382. Classification (NCBI taxonomy): domain Bacteria; kingdom Bacillati; phylum Actinomycetota; class Actinomycetes; order Streptosporangiales; family Thermomonosporaceae; genus Actinomadura; species Actinomadura sp. NPDC049382. The sequence continues at coordinate 62,143 of NZ_JBFARO010000028.1, read as the reverse complement.
GCCGAAGAGCGCTCAGGTTCTGGGAGATTACGCGGTAACCACACCTGTAATTTCCAGACTGGAGCGCTCTGTGTGATGAAGGGGTACGTCCTGAGGCTGTGCCCTGCAGGTCACCGCTGACGGGAACGGGCTGGTCGGGCACGCGGGCGGGATCTTGCTGCGCAAGCTCGCCGATCAGTGCGGCCTGATCGCCGGACTCGACGCGGTGCTGATGCAAAAGGAGATGTTCCCGTAACTCGGCGGGGGCATGGTCATGGCGTCCACGGCGTTCGCGATCGTGATGGGCGCGACCACGATGGCTGTTTTCGCAGTCTTGAGACAGCTCGCGCCCGTGCTCGTGGTGGCGCCGAGCGGTTACACGATCCGTCACGTCCTGAACCTGACCGATGACCGGGCGTTGGCCCGGACCGCGCAGGCCAGGGCGAGAGTCCGGTCTCAGGTGTGGAGGCAGATCGAGGCCGCAGGCGCCTTCTCCTGGCTGAAGATCGCGGGCAGGACCCTCAGCGGGTGGCTGTTCCTCGACGTGAACGGCACCTTGATCATCCCTGGCTTCGCCCCTTCGCCGGCAAGTGATTCGGCAGCTGGCCAGAACCGGCATCGTGCAACTGGTCGCTTTTGACCTGGGACATCGCTGTTGCTGTCAAACTGGGCTGAAGCTAAGGGGGACACCATGCCGTTCTTCATTCCTGTTGTGTTGGTCGCTGTCGGTGCCGCCACCGGAGGCAGCGGGGCCGCACTGGGCGGCAAGGGCGCCTACGACTTGAAGAAGGCCATCGAAAGGCGAAAGAAGGCGGATCGGCATCATGAGCAGCGCCGTGCGGTCACCCAGGACAAGCTTGAGAACAGCAATCGGAAACTTGCGGCGTTGGGGGTGCAGCAAGAGCAGGCCATAGTCAACGTCGTCGTCCGGATGGCGGACTTCCTGCGCCGCCACGAGCGTCAGGTCCGCGAGAGCGATCGCTTGCTGGTCGAAGGTGTAGACGCCACCCTGACGCAGGTGCCCGGGCTGCAGGGATTGGGAGTGGAGGCCGCGGCCTTCATAGGCGGTGCGGTCGGGGCCGCAGTCGCGGGCGCGGGAACCGGGGCCGGTGTCACGGCCGTGGCCGGCAGTGTGGGGGTGGCCAGCACGGGTGCCGCGATCGGCGGGCTCAGCGGTGCTGCCGCGGAGTCCGCCACCCTGGCGTTCCTGGGCGGCGGAAGCCTCGCCTCGGGTGGGGGCGGCATGGCATTGGGAGCCACCGTCCTGAACGTCGTCACCATCGGCCCCGCAATGCTTGTTGGTGGCCTCGTCCTCAAGGGGCAAGGTACGAAGGCGATTACCCAGGCCCGGGAGCGCGAGGCCGAGATCGCCGTGGCCCTCGCGGAGTTGGACGAGACCGAGGCTCGTCTCAGAGGCGTCGACGCCCGAGCCGATGAGCTCAGCAGCCTGCTCGCGAAACTATCGGCACAGGCGACCTCGGCGCTCGACCTCCTGGAGTCCGAGCCCTTCGACTCCCTGGCGCACGCGCCCCGCTTCCAGCGGGCGATGAGCCTGGCGATGGCCGTTCGCGATGTCGCCACCACGCCGATCATCGACGCCGAGGGTGAACTGACCGAACAAAGCGCGAACATCACTATCAAATACCGGCCCATGGCCGAGGGGAATGCCGATGCCTGACCAGTCGAAAGTCCACGAAGGCAAGATCGTCCCGCCGCCCAGGGCCGGTCGACCTCCTGCCATGGAGGCCTTCGCCGCGCTCAACCAGGTCGTCGACGCGGTGCGGGAGTGCATCAAGATTCACGAGGAGCAGGCGACCATCCGCAGTCGCATCGCCGCCTATGAGGCCACGGAGGTGGCCCGCATCAAGGCGGGCGAAGCGGTGCTCAAGGACTACTTCTCGCAGGTCTTCGCTGAGCGACGAAGCCTGTACGACGAACTGTTCTCCCGACTCGACCGGGCTTTCGATGAAGGCAACGGCGAAGCCCTGAACAGTGTCGTACGCGGCATCGTTGACATCGCCCAGAAGTCGCCGCTGGCGGACATCGGTGACCTCAGCCAGATACGCGCCGCCCTCGACGACCCCGACCAAGTATGGGAACTGTAGCCACGGTGGGCCACGGTGGACGAGCCGGAACTCGGGGAGGGCGGAGTTACGGCTTGTGGCCGCTGGGGAAGGAGAGAGGGCAGAACATGACCATCGGCGGGCGGACCCGCTGGCCAGGCCGGACAAAAGCACAGCTTGTCGTGGCCTGTGGCGTAGGCTGCATTCACGGCCTACGTGGCCAGGGGCGTGCACGGCGTGCGTCACGAATGATCAGCGAACACCACAACCTGCGCGGGCTGACCGAGGCGGCCATCAAGACTGTCTCCTATGCGACGGTGAAACGGCGACCGTCCGCGTTCGCTTGAGCCGGCCTGGCTGCAACGATTGTCGACCGCATGCGCCGCACATGCCCCGCTAGGGCGGGCCTTGCTGGTGCCGTACGACATGTCGACGTTGCACTTCGAGACCGACACTCGGCCTCTCCACGGCCACGACCAGCGCGTGTTCTGGCGGCCCGAGACCCCCAGAGATGTCCTGTCGGGCCTGGAACTCCTTGGCGCCACCTACTCCTGCGGCTGTGGCGGAGCTGCTGCGCGGCGCGGTGTTCGAGTCGTCCGGGATGGCGGCCAACACGGCCGTTGAGGCCAGGATCAGGGTAAGTGCCGGGAAGCGGGTCGCGTGCCATGGCCGGAGCGGAGAACGTGGCGTCTGCACGCCTCCTGGGGTTCGGCATTGATCGTTTTAGACCCCTCGTATCCCAGCCGGCGCATCGAGTGAAGAGTCCTGGCCCACGCCGGTCGACCGCTATCGGGGCCCTTCTGTGCGATGACCTCGGTCAACCAGGACAACGGGCACGCTTCGTGACCGCGAAGAGTCGCCTTACGGCGCGTCGATGGGGGACCTGAAGGAAACCGTAAGGTGCCTCCGGCAGCTTGGAGTCATCGAACCGGCGGGGAGCCGCCGGAGGACAGAGGGAGCAGCACGATGCGCAAGCTGATCGAGTCGACGTTCGTGTCACTGGACGGGGTCATCAACGACACCACGCCGTCGACGGCGTCCCGGGCGGAGCCGCAGCACTGGGGCATGCCCTACTGGGACGAGGACCACAAGAACTACTCGGCCGGCCTGATCACCAGGGCCGACGCCATCCTCGTCGGACGGGTCACCTACGAGGGGATGGCGGACGCGTGGCTGTCGCGGGCCGGGGACCCCGGCGCCGACATGATCAACGCGATGCCCAAGTACGTGGCGTCGCGGACGCTGACCGAGGCCCCCAAGTGGAACGCCACCGTCCTCAAGGACGTCCCCGAGGAGGTCGCCAAGCTCAAGGAGCAGCCGGGCAAGGACATCCTGAAGTGGGGCACCGGCGAAGTCGACCGCACCCTCGTCGAGCACGGCCTGGTCGACGAGTTCCACTTCTGGTACTTCCCCGTCATCGTCGGGGCCGGCCGGCACCTGTTCGAGGACGCGGGCTTCGACACCACGCACCTGAAGCTGGCCGACGTCAACCAGTTCGCGTCGGGGATCACCGTCCACGTCTACGTCCCGAAGTAAACGGCGGTGCCCCGGTCAGGCCCGGCCCTCGTCCGCGAGGGACCGGGCCTGTTCGGGCGTGAGTTCGGCGCCCTGCTGGAAAAGGGCGTCGAAATCGGGCTCCGCGTCGCGGACGGCCGCCGTGATCCGGTCGAGTTCGGCGCGGTCGGAGGGCGACGGCGGCAGGACGGTCCCGCGCCGGGTGGTCTCCACGGCGCCGAGCAGCCGCGCGGCGACGCCGGGGCGTCCGTCCAGCGCCAGCGCCTCCGCCATGCCCGCGAGCGCCCACGCCATCCCGCGCGCCGAGCCCTGGTCGCGGCACGCCGCGAACGCCTCCCGGTGGTGGGCGAGCGCCGTCGCCGGGTCGCCGCGCCGCGCGGCCAGCATTCCCAGCTCGGCCAGGACCATCGGCAGGTACGGCGGGCGGCTCTCCTCGGTCTGCCGCCCCCGGGCCGTCGCCAGCAGCCAGCGCAGGTGCTCCTCGGCCTCGTCGAGATCGCCGCCGCGGCGCGCGGCGAACGCCACCGAGATGGTGGCGAACACCTCCCCGGCCTGCCCCTGCTCGGCCGCCAGCCGCCGCGCCCTGCTCGCGGGCGCTCGCGTGGTCGCCGGCCTGCACCGACGTCCAGGCGAGCCAGCTCAGCAGGTCGGTCACGTCGGACCAGAGCCCGAGATCCTCCGCGATGCGGAGGCCGTCCCGGGCGAGCCGGGCCGCCGCGGCGTGGTCGCCGGCCATGTCCGCGAGGCCGATCAGCCAGTTCGCGGCCTGGAGCACGCCCCACTCGTCGCCCAGCTCGGCGAACAGCTCGCTGCCGCGCCGGGCGTCGTGTTCGAGGGCGTCCGTTTCCTCGCGCATGTGGGCGAGGACGGTGCGGATGCTCAGCACCGCCGCCTCGCCCCAGCGGTCCCCGGTGGCGAGGGCCGTGCCCAGGGCGGACGCCAGGAGCTTCGCGATGGTCGTCTCGTCGCCGAAGCTGATCATCGAACTCGCGATGAACCACTGGGCCCGGACGCGTTCGACCGGATCCGCCACCGCCTCCACGTCGCGCAGCACCTCGGCGACCCGCTCCGCCCCGGCCCGGCCCCGCAGGAGCGCCAGCCCGGCGTGCCAGGCCGCCGCCTTCGCCCGGACGCCGGCGGGCGCCTCGCCCGGCACGTCCAGGGCGGCGGCGAGCGCCCGGTCGGCCTCGGTGAACCGGCCGCGCAGGAACCAGTACCAGGTCAGCGTCCCGGCCAGCCGCAGCGCGCGCTCCGCCGCGCCGTCCCCGCAGAAGGAGTCCAGGGCCGCGCGCAGGTTCGCGCTCTCGGCGTCCAGCCACAGCAGCCATTCGCGCTGGCCCGGCCCGCGCAACCGCGGATCGGCCGTCTCGGCCAGCGCGAGGTAGTGGTCGGCGTGCCGGCGGCGCAGCTCCGCCTCCTCCCCGGCCTCCCGCAGCCGGTCGTGGCAGAACGCCGACACCGACTCCAGCAGCCGGAACCGGGGCCCGGGCGCGCGGACGACGAGGGAACGGTCCACCAGCCCGGCGAGCAGGTCGAGCACCTGGCCGGGCTCGACCTCGTCCCCGGCGCACAGCGCCTCGGCGGCGTCGAGCGTGCACCCGCCGGAGTGGACGGCGAGGCGGCGCAGCACGGCCCGCTCCGGCCCGGTCAGCAGCCGCCAGCTCCAGTCGATCACCGCGGTCAGGGTGCGCTGGCGGGCGGGCGCGTCCCGCGGCCCGGTGCCGAGCAGGCCGAACCGGTCGCGCGGCACGCGCAGGCGGGCCGCGAGCTCGGCGACGCCCAGCGCCGGCACCCGGGTCGCGGCGAGTTCGAGGGCGAGCGGGATGCCGTCCAGCCGGCGGCACACCTCCGCCACGGCGGCGACCGTCTCCGGCGCCGGGTCCAGCCCCGCCCGCGCGAGGAACAGCCGGACGGCGGGCGACCGCGACAGCCGGTCCGGGTCGTCGGTGCCCGGGACGTCGAGGGGCTCCACGTCCCAGCGCGCCTCGCCGCGCAGCCGCAGCGGCTCCCGGCTCGCGGCCAGCACCCGCAGGCCGGGCGCGGCCGGCAGCAGCCCACCGGTCAGTTCGGCCACCGGCTCGATCACGTGCTCGCAGTTGTCCAGCACCAGCAGCATCCGCCGCTCGCGCAGCGCCGCCGCGAGCCGCGCCCCGGTGCCCGTCTCCGCGTCGCCCGGCACGTCCGGGATGGACAGGACGGACAGCACGGTCTCCGCCGGGTCGCCGCGCCCGTCCCACGTGGTCAGGTCGACCAGCCACACGCCGTCCGGGTACGCGTCGGCCACGGCGTGGGCGGTCGCGAGCGCGACGCTGGTCTTGCCCACGCCGCCCGGACCGGTCAGGGTGACGAGCCGTCCCGTCGCCAGCAGTTCGCGGACGCGGCGGACGTCGTGGTCGCGTCCGATCAGCTCGGTCACCGGGGCCGGCAGGTTCGAGGTGGGCCTCACCGGACGCGGCGCGGGCGCCGGCGCCCGCTCGGACGGGTCGCCGGCCAGGATCGCCGCGTGCAGCGCGGTCAGCTCCGGGCCCGGGTCGAGCCCCAGCTCGCCGGCGAGGCGGCGGCGCAGGTCCTGGTAGCTCTCCAGCGCCTCGCCCACCCGGCCCGCCCGGTAGAGGGCGCGCATGTGCGCCGCGCGCAGCCGCTCCCGGTACGGCTCCCGGGCCACCTGCTCGCCCAGCTCGGCGACCAGCTCGCGGTGCTCGCCGAGGGCGAGGCGCGCCTCGGCGAGCGCCTCCGCCGCGACCAGCCGCCGCTCCTCCCAGCGGGTCACGGCGGCCTGCGCGAACTCCTCGTCCGCGAAGTCGGCCAGGGCCGGGCCGCGCCACAGGTCCAGGGCCTCCGTCAGGAGCCCGGCCCGGGTCCGCGGGTCGCCCGCCGCCTGCGCCAGCTCGGCCAGGTGCGCGAACCTCGCCGCGTCCACCGCGCCGGGCGCGGCCCGCAGCGCGTAGCCGGGCGGCTGCGACACCACGAGGTCGCGCGCGCCGGGCTCGGCGCTCGCCAGCGCCCGCCGCAGCTGCGACACCCGCACGTGCAGCGCGGCCGTGGAATCGGCCGGTGCCGCGTCGCCCCACAGGTCGTCGACGAGCCGGTCGGACGATACGACGCGTCCTTCGTGGACGAGCAGGTCCGCCAGCAGCGCCCGCACCTTGCGCCCAGGGACCGTGACGGGCTCGCCATGGTCCGTCCAGGCGGCCAACGGCCCCAAAACCCCGAATATCACCGCGCCAGCCTACGAAGCGGCCGCGCGGTCCGCGCGGGCTTTCCGGGAGGCGGATTACCAGAGAACGGCACCTCGCGGGCGCCCCGCCGGAGGCGGAAGCCCTGCAGGCCGACCGGCCAGGTCACGTCGTCGTACTCCGGGGTCGGCTCGTCCTCGAAGAGCCAGATCAGGTCCGCCAGGTCGGGTACGTCCATGGACGGACGCTATCGGCACCCGTCACGGGACGGAGACCACCGCAGCCCGGCCGGACCATGCCGCGAGGACCCGCGTGAGCTGTTCGGTACGAAGCTCCACCAGGTCAGGCAACGCCACACCCATTCGAGCGGTCCGTATCGGGCGCGGCGCAGCCACAGCATGCCGAAAGTCAGTTCGGCCACGAACACGCCCATGCCGATGGCGAGAGCGATTCCATAGCCGTCGTCGAGGTGCAACGCCTGATCGGATATCAGGATCAAGGGCGTGGCCACGATGTAGCACGTCAGTGCCATGCGGCCGACGGGCGACAGTGGGCGCAGCGCCTGTCGGATCGGTGTACGGAGTAGGAGCACGATGGCGATCACGTAGGTCGCGGCTGTCACCAGTCCGGCCACGGTCGCCGCACGTGAGGTGGAGTCGGAGCCGTAGTGGATCTGCTGAACGTTCAGGGCGATGGCGATTACGGAAGTTATGGCCAAGACCGTGCAGATGCGGCTCGTCGGGAGGGTGAGCAGTCTGTCCGGGCCGTATCTCGCCGCTGCGAAGCCGATCAGAAACAGGCCGGGGATGAGCGTGCTGCCGCCGGCGAGCAGCGCGGCGGCCGCGGTGGCGGCGGTCCCCAGCGCCAGGACCGTGCGCCGACCTGGCAGGTAGGACGCCGGGAGGAGCACGATGATGCCGATGACGGCATAGGTCAGCAGGACCTCGCGCGGTTGCAGCAGGCGGTGCAGCGCACCGAAGGGCACCAGGAAGCCCAGGCGGGCCAGCATGAGCAGGCGGGGGCTGCGCGTCCGCCCCTGGACGGCGTCCAGGAACAGCCCGAAGCTCAGTCCGAACAGGAACGAGAAGATCGGGAAGAATCTCTGGTGCAGGAGGGTCTCAAAGGCCCAGTGGCCGAGGCCGCCTGTAGCCGAGGATGGTGCTCCCGTGAGGGTGACGGTGTTCGCCAGGGTGATGCCGAAGAGTGCGAAGCCGCGGAGGACGTCGACCTCGGTGATGCGGGCGGGTTGCGCTCGCGGCGGTGTCGGCACCAGGCGACGACATCACGGATTGCCCCGTCCGGGCCAGTGGGTGAGGTTCTGGAAGAGTTCGGCCTGTTCTATCGCGTCGTCCAGGGCGTTGTGGGTGTGGGGCTGGTCGGAGAGCAGTTCGGGTGGCATCTGCCTCTTGGTCGAGCGGGTGACCATGGCGTTCGTTTTGGCCGCGTAGAGGCTCTTCAGGTCCAGGTGCCGCGAGTGCCCGAACGGGGAGCCGGTGTCGGCGAAGCGCGTCCAGTACCAGTACAGGAACATCCAGTCGAAGCCGAGCGGGTAGGCGACCAGGACGGGTGAGGCGTTCGCCGCCGCGGTCACCTCCGTCACCCAGGCCGTGGCCGCGTTCATCGCCTCGGCCGGTTCGCGGCCCTCGGCGGCGAGCAGGTCGCGGTCCAGGCCGCTGACCGCGAGTGCCTCGGGGACGTACTCGTCGCTGATGGGTTTCAGTTCCGCGTAGAACGTGGACTCGGCCGGGTCGAGCGGCGTGAAGTCGCGTCCGTCGGAGGTGCCGCACGCCGCCATGCCGAAGCTCAGCATGGAGTACGGCCCGGGGATCGGCCCATCGGCCTCGACGTCCACCGAGATGTACAGCTCACGCTTGGGCATCGGCGGCCTCCGCGTGATCCGGGGCGGCGGGGTACCGGGGCCTCGGGGGGAGCGCGTCGCTGGTCATCCGGCCATCCTCCCGCAATGTCGTACCGGAGTGCTGTCCTCATGGAGCGCGCGCCGAGAGTGCTCGGGAAATTAGTCACTGTTCTTGACTGTCATCGATCGTTACTATAGTTTGAGTGTCAGTCGGGCCCCCACCGAGCGGGGGCCGGAGAAGGAGGAGAGCCATGGGTACCGCCGGTTTCGACTACGCCATCACCCGCACGCTGGACGCCCCGGTCGAGAAGGTCTGGGACGCCTGGACCGACTCCGACGTCTACGGCAAGTGGGCCAGCGCCGAGGACGTCTCCCTGGACGTCCGGCCGGGCGGCGCCTGGAGTTCGGTCATGGTCATCCCCGGCGGCGCCCGCGTCCCGCTGACCGGCGTCTACACCGAGGTCGTGCCGAACGAGCGCCTGGTCATGGGGATGGACGTCCCCGGCGGCGGCGACCAGGTCCTGATGACGATGGAGCTGGCCGCCGACGGCGACCGCACCAAGATCACCCTGTCCCAGAGGTTCGACGGCGCCGAGGAGCGCGACCAGGCCGAGCAGGGCAGCACCATGCTGCTGGACGGCCTTGCCGGATACCTGGCCACGGCGTGAACCACGGCGGCGGCACGTGATCGCGGGCGTTGAGCGTTCTCAGCGCCCGCGTTCGCCTCGCGCGGGCTGGCAGGCGGGGCACCAGACGGTCCGGCGGCCCGAGACGCGGCGGCTGCACAGGGGAGTGCCGCAGCGGGGGCAGACGGGGTCGGGCCTGTCGCGGGCGCCGGTGAGCCAGGTGCGGCGCGGCGGGACGCGTTCGGCCTCGACCGAGTCGCGCAGCACGCGGCGCAGGGCGCGGTGGAGGGAGGCCACTTCGGCCGCGTCCAGGTCCGAGGCCGTGCGCAGCGGGTTGACGCGGGCGCGCCAGCAGATCTCGTCGGCGAGCAGGTTGCCCAGGCCCGCGATGACGGTCTGGTCGGTCAGGGTCGGTTTCAGCCGTCCGCGGCGGTGCGACAAGAGGCCGGCGAGGTCGCGCCGGGAGACCTCCAGGGCGTCCGGGCCGAGGTCTCCGAGCACCTCGCCGGCGTCGTCCAAGTGGACGCCCTGGAGCTTGCGCATGTCGCGGTAGCGCAGTTCGCCATCTGGGAGGCGCCAGACGACGCGGTCGTGGCGGTGTCGCGGCTCGGCCGCGCCGTGCCAGGTGAGCGAGCCGGTCATGCCGAAGTGCAGCAGGAGGACGGGGCCGCCGGCCGGGGCGATGAGCCACTTGCCGTGCCGCCGCGGCTCCTCGAACCGGTGGCCGCGCAGGGCGTCGCGCAGCGCGCGGGCGGTGACGCCGCGCAGCACGCCGGCGTCGAGGACGGCGACCCCGGTGATCGGTTCGCCGGAGTGCTCGGCGAGCACCCGGCGGAAGCCCTCGACATCGGGAAGTTCCGGCATGGCGGGTCCCCTACCCGCCATGCGGCGGGTCAGCGGCGGACGACGTAGGGTGCGATGCTGGAGAGCTTCTCGCAGGTCTCCTCGTACTCGCGCTCGGGCGTGGACGCGCTGACGATCCCGGCGCCGGCCCGCAGCCAGGCGCGGCCGCCCTCGCTGTAGAGGGCGCGCAGGACGAGCGCCGAGTCGAGCGAGCCGTCGTGGGAGACGGCCACGACGGCGCCGGAGTACATGCCCCGGCGGTCCTCGAGGCGGGTGATCGCCTCGATCGCCGCAGGCTTCGGGATGCCGGACGCGGTCACGCCGGGGAAGAGGGCCTCCAGGGCGTCCCAGGGGGAGCGGCCGGACGCGAGGACGCCGGACGCGCGGGAGCCGAGGTGCTGGACGCTGCCGCGCTCCTTCACCGTCATGAAGTCGGTGACCTGGACGGTGGCGGGGTCGCAGACGCGGCGCAGCTCCTCCATCGACGTCCGGACGGAGACGGCGTGCTCGAAGATCTCCTTCGGGTCGTTCTCCAGCTCGCGGCGGCTGCGGGCGTCGGTCTCGGCGCCGGCGCCGAACGCGCGGGTGCCGGCGAGGGGCTGGGTCATGACGCGGCCGCCGGCGTCCACGGTCGCGAGGACCTCGGGGCTGAACCCGGTGGCCTGGAAGCCGCCGAGGTCGAGCAGGAACGAGCGGGCGGGGGTGTTCGCCTCGCGGCCCCGCGCGTAGGTCGCGATGACGTCGACGGGGTGCGGGACGTCCAGCCGGCGGGAGACGATGACCTTCTGGTAGCGGCCCGCGTGGATCTCGGCGACGGCCGCCGCGACCTTGGCGCGGTAGGCGTCGCCGTCGACGCGGACGTCGACGGGGGAGGGGGTCCCGGCGACCGGGCCGGCCTCGGCGAGCAGCGCGGCGACCCGCGGCGCGTCGGCGCCGGTGACGCGGGCACGGCCGTCCTCGATCCGGACCTCGGTGCGCGGCACGATCAGGTGCGCGAGCCGCCCGGCGGGGCGCGGCGCGGCGAACTCGAACGCGATCCAGCCGTAGGCGTTCCAGGCGGGCAGCGGGGCGTCGGCGAAGGTGTCGCGGAGCGCGTCGGCGGGGCGGCCCGACCAGGGCTCGGTGGACGGCGGGCGCCCCGGCCAGCGGACGTGGACGGTGTCGGCGTCGAGGACGACCTCGCCGAGCACGCCGCCCGCGAACGTCCACGAGCCGGGCCGCTCGTACACCACGTAGTCGCCGAAGAGGCCGGACCCGGCCAGCCGGGCCATGGCGGCGAGCGGCTCGGCGGTGCGTTCCAGCACGAGCTCCGTGGGGTTCGCATCAGTGCGCAGACCGATGGACAAGGCAGCCAACTCCCTCTGCGGCCGGAAGATCAAGTTAGGTAAGGCTAACCTTGTGCGTCGTCCATAGGCAAGGCTAACCTAACCCGCGATCATGGAGTCGGACGAAAGAGCGGGCGTGCAGACGACGACGGCGCGGCGGCGCGAACTGATGCGGCGGATGATGGCCGAGGCCGGGCTGGGGCCGGGGACGTCCGGGATCGCCCCGCGCGGGTCGGACGGGCCGGCGCCCCTCTCCTACGCGCAGCAGAGCATGTGGCTGCACCACCGCACGTTCCCGGACAGCCCCGCCTACAACGTCTGCCTGCTCGTCCGCATGGACGGGCCGCTCGACACCGGCGCGCTGCAAGAGGCGCTGCGCGGCCTGATCCGGCGGCACGCCGTCCTCCGCACGACCTACGCCGACGCCGAGGGGGAGAGCGCCGTCCAGGTCGTCACCGACGACGACTCCCTCGAGCTCCCGCCCGTCCCCTGCGACGACGCCGGCGCGCGGGCGGCGGAGCTGGCCGCCCTGCCGTTCGACCTGCGCGGCGACCGGCCGATCCGGCTGGAGCTGCTGAAGCTCGGCGAGGACGCGCACGCGCTCGTCCTCGTCGTCCACCACATCGCGTGGGACGGGATGACCTGGGGTTCGCTGTCGCGCGACCTGTCGGCCCTGTACCGCGCGGCCGCGACCGGTGAGCCGGACGGGCTCCCGGCCCTCGCCGTCCAGTACGCCGACTACGCCGAGTGGGAGCAGCGGCGGCCCGCCGACGAGGCCGACCTGGCCTACTGGCGCGGGCGCCTCGACCCGCCGCCCGCGCCGCTCGACCTGCCCGCCGACCGTCCGCGCGGCGCCGCCGCGACCGAGCGCGGCGGGCGCCGGGCGCGGCGCTTCGACGACGCGGTGACGGAGGGGATGCGCCGCCTCGCCGCCGAGGAGAACCTCACCCCGTACATGGTGATGCTCGCCGCGTACGCCGTCCTGCTGCACCGCTACACCGGGTCCGAGGACATCGCGGTCGGGTCGGCGGTGATGAACCGGGAGCACGCCGAGACCGAGCGGCTCGTCGGCAACTTCGGCAACACGCTGGTGATGCGCACCGACCTGTCGGGCGCGCCGACGTTCCGGGAGGCGCTGCGCCGCACCGGCGCGACGGTCACCGAGGGCTTCGCGCACCAGGCCCTCCCGTACGACCGGATCGTCCGGGAGCTCCGCCCCGCACGGGGCCGGGGGCGGTCGGCGTTCTTCGACACCATGCTGCTGTTCCTCGCGCAGGAGATCGGCGAACTCGACCTGCCCGGGATCACGTCGAGCTGGACGCACGTCCACAACGGCACCACCCATTTCGACCTGTCGCTGGAGGCGTTCGTCCGGCCGCGGGGCATGACGGTCGAGGCCACGTTCCGGCGCGAGCTGTTCGAGGACGAGCGCATCGACGCGCTGCTCGCCCACCTGGAGACCCTCCTCGCCGACGCGGTCGCCGACCCTGACCGCCCGATCGGCGCCCTGGAGCTCATGGGCGAGGACGAGCGCGCCCTCATCGAGGACGCGAACGACACCGGCCACCCCGTGCCGGACACCGACGTCGTGGCGCTGTTCGCCGAGCAGGCCGCCCGCACCCCCGGCGCGACGGCCGTCGAGACCGGGGCGGAGTCCCTCACCTACGCCGAGCTGGACGAGCGGTCGTCGGCGCTCGCGGCGGAGCTGCGCGCCCGGGGCGCCGGGGCCGAGAGCGTCGTCGCGCTCGCGCTGCCCCGCACCCCCGGCCTCGTCGTGGCGCTGCTCGGCGTCCTGAAGGCGGGCGCCGCGTACCTGCCGCTCGACCTCGACCATCCCGCCGACCGGCTCGCCTACATGCTGGACGACGCCCGGCCGCTGTGCGCGATCGCCGCACCGGAGACCGCGCACGTCCTGCCCGGCACCACCGACCTCCTCATCCTCGACGGTCCCCTGGAGTCGGCGAGCGCGGCGCCCGCCGCGACGCGTCCCGACCAGCTCGCCTACGTCATCTACACCTCGGGCTCGACCGGCCGCCCCAAGGGCGTGGAGATCCCGCACGGCGCGCTCGCCAACTTCCTCCTCTTCACCCGGGACCGGCTGGGCCTCGGCGAGGGCGACCGGCTCGTCGCGGTGACGACGATCGCGTTCGACATCGCGGCGCTGGAGCTGTTCGCCCCGCTCATCAGCGGCGCGACCGTCGTCCTCGGGGGCCGGGCGGACGTCCGCGACCCCGCCGCGCTCGCCGGGCTGCTCAAGGGCGCCACGGTCGTCCAGGGCACCCCGTCGCTGCTCGGCACGCTCGACCCGGCCGCGCTGGAGGGCCTGCGCGTGCTGGTCGGCGGCGAGGCGCTGCCCGCCGCGCTCGCCGAATCGCTGGCGGAGCGGGCGGCGCTGGCCACCAACCTGTACGGGCCGACCGAGGCGACGATCTGGGCGACGGCCGCCGACCTGCCCGCGTCCGGCATCGGCACCCCGTTCTGGAACACCCGCGCGTACGTCCTGGACGCGCGGCTGCGCCCGGTGCCGCCCGGCGTGCCCGGCGAGCTGTACCTGGCGGGCGCGCAGCTCGCCCGCGGCTACACCGGCCGCCCCGACCTCACGGCGGAGCGGTTCACCGCCGACCCGTTCGGGCCGCCCGGCTCCCGCATGTACCGGACGGGCGACCTCGCGCGCCGCGCCCGCGACGGGTCGGTCGAGTACCTCGGCCGCACCGACGACCAGGTGAAGATCCGCGGGTTCCGGATCGAGCCCGCGGAGGCGCAGGCGGTGCTCGCCGCGCAGCCGGGCGTCGCGCAGGCCGCCGTCGTGGTCCGCGAGGACCGCCCCGGCGAGCCCCGCCTCACCGGCTACTACGTCCCCTCCGGCGGGGAGACCGGTGCCGCGGCGCTCCGGGACGCGCTCGCCAGGGCGCTGCCCGAGTACATGGTGCCGTCCGCCCTCGTCGCCCTCGACGCGCTGCCCCGCACGGTCAACGGCAAGCTCGACCGCGCCGCGCTGCCCGCCCCCGAGGCCGAGGTCTCCGGACGCGCCCCGCGCGACGCCCGCGAGGCCGCGCTCTGCGCGATCTTCGCCGAGCTGCTCGGCGAAGAGGGCGTCGGCATCGACGACGACTTCTTCGCGCTCGGCGGGCACTCGCTGCTCGCCACCCGCGTCGCCGCCAGGGCGCGCGCCGTGCTCGGCGCCGAGCTGTCCATCGCGGACGTCTTCGAGGCGCCGACCGTCGCCGCCCTCGCGCCCCGGCTCACCGCGACGGACGCGGTCCGCGTCCGCGACGTCGAGCGGCCCGCGGTCGTACCGGCGTCGGCGGCGCAGCGCGGGCTGTGGCTGGAGGAGCGGCTGCGCGGCCCGTCCGCGTCGTACGCGCTGCCGCTGGGACTGCGCCTGCACGGCCCCGTGGACGCGGACGCGCTGAACGCGGCGCTGGGCGATGTCGTCGCCCGCCACGAGGCGCTGCGCACGCTGCTCGTCGAGGGGCCGGACGGCCTGCCCGTCCAACGCGTCCTCGCACCGGACACCGCCGTCCGCCTCTCCCTCGTCGACGCGCGCGGCGAGACCCCCGAACGCCTCGCCGCCATCGAGCGGGACGCCACCGCGCACGCCTTCGACATCGGCCGCGACCTGCCCGTCCGCGGCACCCTCATCCGGACCGGCGACGACGACTGGTCGCTGATCCTGCTCCTGCACCACGCCGCCGCCGACGAATGGTCGTTCACGCCGCTGCTGGCCGACCTGGCGCACGCCTACGAGGCCCGGCGGGACGGGCGCGCGCCGGCCTGGGAGCCGCTGCCCGTCCAGTACGCCGACTACGCGGCCTGGCAGCGCGAGGCCGCACCCGCCCCGGCACCGCAGCTCGACTTCTGGGCGCGGACCCTCGCGGGCCTGCCCGAGGAGACCGTCCTGCCGTTCGACCGGCCGCGGCCGGCGGAGGCCAGCCACCGGGGCGGGCTCGTCCCGTTCCGGCTCCCCGCCGCCGGGGTGCGGCGGCTCGCCCGCGACACCGGGACCAGCGTGTTCATGGTGCTGCACGCCGCCGTCGCCGCGCTGCTCCAGCGGTCCGGGGCGGGCGACGACATCGCGCTCGGCTCGCCCATCGCCGGCCGCGCCGACGAGGACCTCGCCGGCCTCGTCGGGGTGTTCGTCAACCCGCTCGTGCTGCGCACCGACCTGTCCGGCGACCCCGCGTTCGCCGAGCTGCTGGAGCGGGTGCGCGCCGCCGACCTCGCCGCGTTCTCGCACGCCGACGTCCCGTTCGAGCGGGTCGTGGACAGGCTCGCCCCGGAGCGCTCACTGGCCCGCAGCCCGCTGTTCCAGGTGATGATCGTCCACCAGCGGCTGGACGACGTGCGGCTCGCGCTGCCCGGCGTCCGCGCCGAGCCGTTCCTGCCCGGGACCGGCGGCGTGAAGTTCGACCTCGACCTGTACTTCGCCGAGGGCGACGACGAGGTCCAGGGGTTCGCGGCGTTCGCCGCCGACCTGTTCGACGCCGCCACGATCGAGGGTCTCCTGGACGGCCTGGGAGACCTGCTCGCCCAGGTCACCGCCGACCCCGGACGGCGGCTCTCCACCCTCGGCGCGCCCGTCGAGCACCCCGACACGGCCCGCGAGTTCGCCGTCGAGACGGCCGCCGCGCTCATCGAGGAGCAGGCGGCGCGCACCCCCGGCCGGACCGCCGTCGTCTTCGGCGGCACCGCCCTCACCTACGCCGAGCTCGACCGCCGCGCCGAGGCGCTCGCCGACCGGCTCGCCGCCGCCGGCGCCGGCCCCGAGCGGGTCGTCGCGCTCGCCCTGCCCCGCTCGGACGACTTCGCCGTCGCGCTGCTCGCCGTGCTCAAGACGGGCGCCGCCTACCTGCCGCTCGACCTGTCCTACCCGCCCGCCCGCATCGAGGCGATGCTGGACGCGGTGCGGCCCCTGCTCGTCCTCGGCCGCGACGAGCCGCCGCGCGACGCACCCCGCCGCGCCCGGCCGGACCTCCACCCCGACCACCCCGCGTACGTGGTCTTCACGTCCGGGTCGACGGGGACGCCGAAGGCCGTCGCCGGCACCCAGCGCGGCCTCGCCAACCGGCTCGCCTGGGGCGCCGGCCTCGCCGCGCCCGGCGTCCGCGTCGCCAAGTCCTCGCCCGCGTTCATCGACGGGACGACCGAGCTGCTCGGCGGCCTCGCCGCCGGGGACACCGTCGCCATCGCCGACGACGCCACCGCGTCCGACGCCGTCGCGCTCGCCGAGTTCATCGAACGGCACGGCGTCCGGCTCGTCACGCTCGTCCCGAGCCTGCTCGCCGCGTTCGCGGAGCACGGGCTGCCGCCGTCCGTCACCACCTGGATCAGCAGCGGTGAGGCACTGCCCGCCGCGCTCGCCGCGAAGGTCCCGGCCCGGCTGATCGACCTGTACGGGTGCTCCGAGGCGGCCGGTGACAGCCTCATCGCCCTGCCCGGCGAAGGAGGGGGACTGGCCCCGATCGCCAACACCCGCGCCTACGTCCTGGACGCCGCGCTCCGCGAGGTCCCCGCCGGGGAGCTGTACCTGGCGGGCGACGGGCTGGCGCGCGGCTACCTCGGCGACCCCGCCCGCACCGCCGAGCGGTTCGTCGCGAACCCGTTCGGCCCGCCCGGCTCCCGCCTCTACCGGACCGGCGACCGCGTCCGCCGCCGCCCCGACGGCGGGCTCGACTTCCTCGGCCGCGCCGACGGGCAGCTGAAGATCCGCGGGTTCCGGATCGAGCCGGGCGAAGTCGAGGCCGCGCTCGCCGCCCGGCCGGGCGTCCGGCGGGCCGCCGTCGCCGCGCACGGATCCCGCCTCGTCGGCTACATCACCGGCGACGCCGACCCCGAGGACGTGCAGGCGTCGCTGCGCGGGCTGCTGCCCGGCTACCTCGTCCCGTCCGAACTGGTCGTCCTGGACGAGCTGCCCCTCAACCCGAACGGCAAGGTCGACCGGCGCGCGCTGCCCGAGCCGGGCCGGCCGGCCGCCGGGCGGGCGCCCGCGACGGAGCCGGAACGCGTCCTGGCCCGGCTCGTCGCGAGCGTCCTCAGCCGCGACGCCGCCGGCGCCGACGACGACTTCTTCCGCACCGGCGGCGACAGCATCAGCGCGGCGCTCCTCGTCGCCCGCGCCCGCCGCGCCGGGCTGTCGTTCACCGTCCGCGACGTGTTCCGCCTCCGGACGGTCGAGGCGCTGGCGCGGGCGGGCGCGGCCACCGCGGGCACCGCGCCCGCCCTCCACCCCGAACCGGCCGGGGAGCTGCCGCTGTCCCCGCTCCAGGAGGGGCTGCTCTTCCACCTGATGCTCGCGGGCGAGGGCCGCGACATCTACGTCCAGCAGGCCGTGGTGACGCTGTCCGGGCCCGTCGCCCCCGGCCGGATGGCGGACGCGGCGCGCGCCGTTCTGGAGAAGTTCCCCAACCTCCGCGCCGGGTTCCGGACGGACGGCGACCGCGCCGTGCAGTTCGTCTCCGACGGCTTCGCGGTGCCGTGGACGCACGCCGAGGTGCCGCGCGACGGCCTGGAGGCGTTCATCGACGCGCAGCGCGCCGAGCCGTTCGACCCGGGCCGCCCGCCGCTGATCCGGTTCGCCCTCGCCACCCTCGCGGAGGACGACCACCGGCTGGTGCTGACCTCCGAGCTGATCCTGCTGGACGGCTGGTCCGGCGGCCTGCTCGTCACCTCGCTGCTCGACTCCTACACCGATGCCGCCGCCGAGCTGGCCCGCCCGGTCCCGCCGTTCCGCGCGTTCCTCGACTGGGTCAGCACCCGCGACAAGGACGCCGCCGTGGACGCGTGGCGCCGCGCGCTCGACGGCTTCGGCGAGCCCGCGCTCGTCCGCCCCGGACTGGTCGACAAGCCCGCCGACCTGTCGGCCGCCGGGGAGCTGCACCGGCCGCTGCCGCCCGGCCTCGCCGGGCGCCTCGACGCGGTCGCCCGCGACCGGGGCGTCACCCCGGGCACCCTCTTCGAGACCGCGTGGGGCCTGGTCCTGATGGGCCTCACCGGACGGGACGACGTCGTCTTCGGCGCGTCCGTCTCCGGCCGCCACCCCGACGTCGACGGCGTCGAATCCATGGTCGGGCTGCTGTTCAACACGATCCCCGTCCGGGTGCAGGCGGGCCCTGCGGACGCGCTCGCCGCCGTCCTCGACCGCGTCCAGGCGGCGCAGTCCGAGCTGTTCGACCACTCCTACGTCGCGCTCGCCGACGTCCAGCGCGCCACCGGCCTCGGCACGCTGTTCGACACGCTGTTCGTCTTCCAGAACTTCCCCGGCATGCCGACCGACCGCGGCTTCGGCCCGGACGGGGACCTGCGCGTCCTCGGCCGCGAGGTCCGCGACGCCACCCACTACCCGATCACGATGGTCGTCGAGCCCGGCGCCGGCCTGCGCGTCATGTACCGGGGCGACGCGTTCACCGAGGCGGAGGCCGACCGCATCACCGACCGGTACGTGTCGGTCCTCCAGCGGCTCGCCGACGCCCCGGAGACGCCCTGCCACCGGCTCGACCTGCTCCTGCCCGAGGAGCACGACCGGCTCCACCGCGACTGGGACGGCGCGCGGCACCCCGTCCCCGAGCTGACCGTCGCGGAACTGCTCGCCGCACGCGCCGCCGAGCAGCCGGACGACCTCGCGCTCGTGTCCCTCCCCGACGTCCGGCTCACCTACGGGGAGCTGAACGCCGAGGTCAACCGCCTCGCCCGGCTGCTGCTCGCGAACGGCGCGGGCCCGGAGAAGGTCGTCGCGCTCGCGCTGCCGCGCTCCGCGCAGATGGTCGTCGCGCTGTTCGCCGTTCTGCGCACGGGCGCCGCCTACCTGCCGCTCGAACTCGACTACCCGGCCGACCGGCTCGACTTCATGCTGCGGGACGCCGCCCCGGCCTGCCTGGTCTCGCACCGCGAGATCGCCGCCGGCCTCGCCTTCTCCGGCACGACGCTCGCGCTGGACGACCCCGGGACCGCCCGCGCCCTCGCCGGCCTGCCCGGCACCGACCCGTCCCCGGACGAGCTGCCCGGCTTCGCCCCCGGCACCCCCGGACGGCTCGACCACCCCGCCTACGTCATCTACACCTCCGGCTCGACCGGGCGCCCCAAGGGCGTGGTGACGCCGTACCGCGGCCTCACCAACATGCAGTTCAACCACCGCGCCCACATCTTCGACCCCGTCGTCGCCTCCGCCGGGCGGCGGCTGCGCATCGCGCACACCGTCTCGTTCTCCTTCGACATGTCGTGGGAGGAGCTGCTCTGGCTCATCGAGGGCCACGAGGTGCACGTCTGCGACGAGGACCTGCGCCGCGACGCCGAGGCGCTCACCGCCTACCTGCGGCGGCACCGCGTCGACGTCATCAACGTGACCCCGACCTACGCCCAGCAGCTCCTCGACGAGGGGCTCCTGGACGGCGGGCACCGGCCGCCGCTCGTCCTGCTCGGCGGCGAGGCCGTCCCCGCCTCCGTGTGGGACCGGCTCGCGCGGGCCGAAGGCGTGCTCGGCTACAACCTGTACGGGCCCACCGAGTACACGATCAACACGCTCGGCGGCGGCACTGAGGACAGCGCCACCCCGACCGTCGGCAAACCCATCTGGAACACCCGCGGGTACGTCCTGGACGCGTGGCTGCGGCCCGTCCCGCCCGGCGCGCCCGGCGAGCTGTACATCGCGGGCGACGGGCTGGCGCGCGGCTACCTCGGCCGCGCCGACCTGACCGCCGAGCGCTTCGTCGCCGACCCCTTCCGCACCGACCCGTCGGCGGGGGGCCGCATGTACCGGACGGGCGACCTCGTCCGGGTCCGCGCGGACGGCAACATCGACTTCCTCGGCCGCACCGACGACCAGGTGAAGATCCGCGGCTACCGGGTCGAGCTGGAGGAGATCGAGACCGCGCTCGCCGCCGAGCCCGGCGTCGGGCAGGCGGCGGTCGTCGCCGCCGACACCGGCGTGCCCAGCGTGAAGCGGCTCGTCGGCTACATCGTCCCCGACGGCTCCCGGGAGGGTGCCGCCGACGAGCAGCTCGCCGAGTGGCGGCAGATCTACGACGCCGAGTACACCGAGGTCGGCACGGTCGTCCACGCCGAGGAGTTCGCGGGCTGGGACAGCAGCTACGACGGCGCCCCCATCCCCCTGGACGACATGCGCGAATGGCGGGAGACGACCGTCGACCGCATCCGCGCGCTCTCCGGCCGGACCGGGCCCCGCCGCGTCCTGGAGATCGGCGTCGGCGCCGGCCTCCTGCTCACCCGCCTCGCCCCCGAGAGCGAGGAGTACTGGGGGACCGACTTCTCCGAACCCGTCATCGCCAAGCTCAGGCACGACCTCGGTGACGACTCGGGCGTCCGGCTGAGCTGCCGGCCCGCCCACGACACCGCCGGCCTCCCCGAGGCGCACTTCGACACCATCGTGATCAACTCGGTGGTGCAGTACTTCCCGGGCGCCGGCTACCTCCGGGACGTCATCGCCAAGGCGATGCGGCTCCTCGCCCCCGGCGGGGCGCTGTTCATCGGCGACGTCCGCGACCTGCGGACCGTCCACTGCCTGCACGCCGCGATCCAGCTCGGCCGCGGCGGCGGCGACCTCGACGCCGTCGAGCGCGCCGTCCGGATGGAGAAGGAACTCCTCCTCGACCCCGCCTTCTTCACCGCCCTGGACGGCCCCGCCCGCGTGGACGTCCTCACCAAGCGCGGCACGCACCACAACGAGCTGACCCGCCACCGCTACGACGTCGTCCTGCGCAAGGACGCCCCGCCCGCGCCGCGGACCCCGGCCGTCGACTGGACGACCCTCGACGCCCTCAAGACCAGGCCGGCGGGCCCGCTGCGGGTGCGGGGGATCCCCGACCCCCGGCTGTCGGGCGAGACCGCAGCGTGGCGGACGCTGCGCGACGGCGGCTCGGCGGACGAGGCCGGGCAGGCGCTGACCACCCGCGACGGGATCGAGCCGGAGACCCTCCACGCGCTCTTCCCGGACGCCGTGCTCACCCCCTCCGACCGGCCCGGCCGCTACGACGCCGTGTTCGGCGGGGGAGCGGCGAACCTCCCGGCGGAGCCGGGCCGGCCCCCGGAGGCGTACGCGAACGACCCCGTCGCGGCGCGCGACCACGGCGTGCTCGCCGCCCGCGTCCGGGAGAGCCTCAAGAGTCGGCTGCCCGGCTACATGGTGCCGAGCGCGGTCATGACGCTGGACGCGCTGCCGCTCACCGTCAACGGCAAGCTCGACCGGCGCGCCCTGCCCGAACCCGGGCAGGACGGGCCGCGCAAGGCGGGCAGGCCGCCGCGCACCCCCGTCGAGCGGCTCCTGTGCACGCTGTTCGCCGAGGTCCTGGACGCCCCCGGCGCCGGGATCGACGACGGCTTCTTCGACCTCGGCGGGCACTCGCTGCTCGCGACGCGGCTCGTCGGCCGCGCCCGCGCGGTGCTCGGCGCCGACCTCGCGATCCGCGACCTGTTCGAGGCGCCGACCGTCGCCGAGCTGGCGGAGCGGGTGCACCGCGACGCCGGCGCAGAGCCCCGGCCCGCGCTGGCGCCGCGGGAGCGGCCCGAGCGGATCCCGCTGTCGTCGGCGCAGCGCCGGCTGTGGCTGCTCGACCAGCTGCTCCGCGAGGACGACGGCCCGCGCGGCGCCTACCACCTGCCGCTCGCGGTGCGGCTGCGCGGCGACCTCGACCGCGCGGCGCTGGAGGCGGCGATCGGCGACGTCACCGCCCGGCACGAGAGCCTCCGGACCGTCTTCACCGAGCACGACGGCACCCCCTACCAGCGGATCCTGCCCCCGGAGGAGGCGCGGCCCGTGCTGGAGGTCGCCGACTGCGCGCCCGAGGACGTGATCGCCCGGCCGTTCGACCTGTCCCGGGACGTCCCGCTGCGGGTCGCGGTGTTCCCGGAGGGCGAGCGCGAGCACCTGCTGCTCGCCGTCTTCCACCACATCGCCTTCGACGAGTGGTCGTTCGGGCCGTTCGCCCGCGACGTCGCCGAGGCGTACGCCGCCCGGCTGGACGGGAGGGCCCCGGCATGGGAGCCGCCGCCCGTCCAGTACGCCGACCACACGCTGTGGCAGCGGGAGCTGCTCGGCGACCCCCTCGACCCCGGCAGCGTCCACGCCCGGCAGCTCGACCACTGGGCCCGCGCCCTGGCGGACCTGCCCGAGGAGATCCCGCTGCCGGTGGACCGGCCCCGCCCCGGCACCGTCGGGCAGCGCGGCGGCACCCTCGCCACGGAGCTGCCCCCCGGCCTGGCCGCCCGGCTGCGCAAGGTCGCGCGGGACGCGAACGCCAGCATGTTCATGGTCTGCCAGGCCGCCGTCGCCGCGCTGCTGCACCGCACCGGCGCGGGCGACGACATCCCGCTCGGCAGCCCCGTGGCCGGGCGCACCGAGGACGCCGCCCGCGACCTCGTCGGCTTCTTCGTCAACACGCTCGTGCTGCGCGCGGACGTGTCCGGCGACCCGTCGTTCGCGGAGCTGCTCGCCCGCGTCCGGGAGGCCGACCTCGCCGGGCTCGCCCACCAGGACCTCCCGTTCGAGGCGGTCGTCGAGGCGCTGCGCCCGCGCCGCGTGCCCGGCCGCAACCCCCTGTTCCAGGTGATGGTCGGCTATGAGAACCAGGGGGTCGGCGACGTGCGGTTCCCCGGCCTGGAGCAGGGGGAGGCGCTGTTCGGGCCGGGCGCGGCGAAGTTCGACCTCGACTTCATCTTCCGCGAGGACGGCGAGGGGCTGCGGCTCATCGTCGACTACTCCGCCGACCTGTTCGACCGCGGCACGATCGCCGCGCTGGCGGACGGGCTGACCGGCGTGCTGGAGGCGGTCGCCGCCGACCCCGGCGCGCGGGTCGGCGCGCTGCCCTCCGTGCTCACCGCGCGCGCCGTCACGGCGGAGGCCGCCCCGGCGGCGGCGCGGGGCACCGACGACCGGGAGGCGGCGCTCTGCCGGATCTTCGCCGCCGAGCTCGGCGTCCCGGAGGTCGGCCCGGACGACGACTTCTTCGACCTCGGCGGCCACTCGCTGCTCGCCATGCGGCTCGTCCGGCGGATCAGGAGGGAGCCCGGATGCGCGGACCTCAAGGTCGCGGCGCTGATGGCGGCGCCGACCGTCGCGGGGCTGCTGGCCCGGCTCGGCCCGGCCGGGCCGAGGTGAGCCGCCTCATACCGGCGCACCCATTGCGAGGTTAGGTGAGGCTAACCTAAGATCCTTGATCAGTATCCCCCCGAAGATCCTGGAAGGACACCGGTCCTCTATGCGCACCAAGATGCGGCGCCTGGCCGCCTCCGCCGCGCTCGTGCTGAGCCTCGGCACGCTCGCGGCGTGCGGCGGCGGCGACGAGCCCGCCGGCGGCTCCTCCGGCGGCGAGTCCGCCGGGGCGTTCCCGGTCACCATCACCCACAAGCTCGGTACCGCGAAGGTCGAGTCCGCGCCGAAGCGGATCGTCGCGCTCGGCGAGGTCGACCAGGACGCGCTCCTCGCGCTCGGCGTCACCCCCGCGGGCATGGCGGAGCTGACCGGCGTCCAGCCCGACGGCCTCGCGCCCTGGACCGCGCCCAAGCTGACCGGTGCCAAGCCCAAGCTGCTGAAGGCGGGCGAGGCCGGGTTCAACCTGGAGGAGATCGCCGCACTGCGGCCCGACCTCATCCTCGCGGGCGGCGACTTCTCCATCGACAAGGAGTACGAGAAGCTCTCCAAGCTCGCGCCGACCGTCGCCTACCAGACCGGCCCGGCCGAGGACACCTGGCAGCAGATCACCCTGCAGACCGCCAAGGCCGTCGGGCGCGAGGACGACGGCAAGAAGCTCGTCGCCGACGTCGAGGCCAAGATCGCCTCGGTGAAGACCGAGCACCCCGAGCTGAACGGCAAGGGCTTCGCGTTCACCAGCATCTTCCCCAACGGCAACATCGGCGTGATGAAGTCCAAGGACGACACCAGCGTGAAGCTGCTGGAGCAGTTCGGCATGACGCTGCCCGAGCAGCTCGCCAAGCTGCCCGGGGACGGCTTCGCCGCCGAGCTGAGCATGGAGAAGATCTCCGTCCTGGACGTGGACGTGCTGCTCAGCCACTACAACGACGACGCCGCGACGCAGAAGAAGATCGAGGGCGGCAAGCTGTTCGCCGACCTCGCCGTCGTCAAGCGCGGCTCCTACGTCCCGCTCGACCTGAAGGCGTTCTGGCCGCTGCGCACCCCGACCCCGCTCGCCGTCCCGTACGTCGTCGACAACGTCGTCCCGAAGATCGCCGAGGCCGCCGGCAAGGTGAAGTCCGCCTGATGCAGGAGGAGCGCATGCAGCCCCGTGTCCACGACGTGGTCGGGATCGGCTTCGGCCCGTCCAACCTCGCCCTCGCCGTCGCGCTCGCCGAGGAGGACGAGCGGCGGGGCGCGGACGGCCGCCCCGGCGTGGACGCGGTGTTCTTCGAGAAGCAGCCGGGGTTCGGCTGGCACCGGGGGATGCTGATCGACGGCGCCACCATGCAGGTCCACTTCCTCAAGGACCTCGTGTCGCTGCGCAACCCCGCGAGCCGGTACTCCTTCCTCGCCTACCTGCACGCCCGCGGCCGGCTGGTCGACTTCGTCAACCACAAGACGATGTTCCCGACCCGGGTGGAGTTCCACGACTACCTCGAATGGACGGCCGCCGCGTTCGCCGACCGCGTTCGCTACGGGACGGAGGTCGTCGCGCTCCGCCCGCGCGACGACGAGGTCCTGGAGGTCGTGGTGCGCCGCGACGACCGGCTGGAGACGCACCTCGCCCGCAACGTGGTCGTCGGCGTCGGGCTCGAACCCGTCCTGCCCGAGGGCGTGCGGGCGGGCGAGCGCGTCTGGCACACCGAGGACCTGCTGACCCGGCTGGGCGAGCGCGAGAGCTGGAACCCGCGCCGGGTCGTCGTGGTCGGCGCGGGGCAGAGCGCCGCCGAGGCCGTCGAGTACCTGCACCGCACCTACCCGGAGACGGAGGTCTGCGCGGTCTTCGCCCGCTACGGGTACTCGCCCGCCGACGACAGCGCGTTCGCCAACCGCATCTTCGACCCCGCGGCCGTCGACCACTACTACGCCGCGCCCGACGACGTGAAGCGGATGCTGTTCGAGTACTCGCGCAACACCAACTACTCGGTCGTCGACCTCGACCTCATCGACGAGCTGTACCGGCGCGCCTACGCCGAGAAGGTCGCGGGCGCCGAGCGGCTGCGCATCCTCAACGCCTCCCGCGTCCTGGACGTCCGGGACGACGGCGGCGCGGTGCGCGTCAGAGTGGGGTTCCTGCCCACCGGCGAGGCCGCCGACCTCGACGCCGACGCCCTCGTCTACGCCACCGGCTACCGCGAGCGCGACCCGTTCGACCTGCTCGGCGAGGCGGGCGGCGACTGCCTCGCCGGCCCCGACGGGCGGCCCGTCGTGGAGCGCGACTACCGCCTCGCCACCGCCCCCGGCCGCTCCTGGGGCGTCTACCTGCAGGGCGCGACCGAGCACACCCACGGGATCGCCTCGTCGCTGCTGTCCATGACCGCGGTCCGCACCGGGGAGATCGTCCGGTCCATCGCCCGGCGCTCGGCCGACGTCACCCCGGCCGTCTAGAGGAGAGAGGAAGGCGCGATGACCAATCCGTTCGACGACCCCGACGGGACGTTCCGCGTCCTCGCCAACGCCGAGGGCCAGCACTCGCTGTGGCCGGCGTTCGCCGACGTCCCG
The DNA here is from genome assembly GCF_040677125.1 of Actinomadura sp. NPDC049382. NCBI lineage: Bacteria > Bacillati > Actinomycetota > Actinomycetes > Streptosporangiales > Thermomonosporaceae > Actinomadura > Actinomadura sp. NPDC049382. The sequence continues at coordinate 36,114 of NZ_JBFARO010000028.1, read as the reverse complement.
GCCGGCTGGACGACGGTCTTCGGGCCCGACTCCCGGTCGGAGTGCATCGGCTACGTCACGGCCAACTGGAAGGACATCCGCCCGCGGAGCCTGGCCGGCTGACCCGGGGCGGGCGGCGTCCCCCGCGCCGCCCGCCCCTCCGTCCCTGCCCGCGCGCCGTCAGCTCGCGGGCAGGGACGGCCGGGCCGCGAAGAACTCGCCGATCATCCGGCTGGCGTAGGACGGCCACTCGTGCCCGCCGCCCTGCTCTGTGCACAGCGCGACCAGCAGCGGACCGGGCCCGGTGCCGACGCAGCCGTCCGGCCCGCCCGGCACCGGCCACGACAGCGCGGGCAGCTTGTTCACCCAGCGCCAGAACTCCATGACGACCTGCACGGCGAAGAACGGGAAGTGGACGTCGGCGTCCATGTTCCCGCCGCCCGTGTACGGCACGGACGGGTCGAGCGTCCCGTGGAACGCCAGCACCGACACCGGCTTCGCCGGGGTGCAGCCGATGGCGAGGGCGCCCGACACGACGGCGATCCCGGCGAGCCGCTCCGCCCGCTGGCAGGCGTACCGGTAGGCCATGCCGCCGCCGTTGGAGAAGCCGGTCATGAACACCCGGCGCGGATCGGCGACGCCCTGCTTCACCAGCGTCTCGATCAGCTCGTCGAGGAACGACATGTCGTCGATGCCCGCCCAGCGGGCGAACGAGCAGCACGCCCCGGCGTTCCAGGTGCCGAGGAACCCCTCGGGGTAGGCGACGGCATAGCCCTGGGCGTCGGCGACAGCGTCGAGCCCGCTCTGCCTGCGGACGTACTCGGGGTCGTTCAGCCCGCCGTGCAGCGCGACGATCAGCGGCAGCGGCTTCCCGGCCGGCCGGCCGGGCGGGAGGTGCAGCAGGTAGGGCCGGTTCCAGAAGCCCATGGCGATGGTGTGCTCCGACGTTCCTGGGGCGTCCTCGGAGGCCCCGGCGGGCAGGGGGTGGGCGACGAGCGCGGCGAGCACTGCCACGATCGTCGCCGCCCGCGCGGCGATCTTCATGGCACCCGATCTAACGCTTGGTGCGCGCGCGCCGCTACGCACCCGCGCGCAGAAAGAATCGGCGCTTTTTGGCGCGCGGGTGCGTAGCGGCCGGCCGTGCTACGAGCCGGACCCCGAGCCGGTCTCCGCGGCCTCGGTGATCTCAGCGCCGGGCTCGCCGCGGGCGGCCTCCGCGTCGACCTCGGCCTGGCCGCGCTCGGCCGCCGCGAGGTCGCGGTGCCCGAGGGCGAGGACCCCGATGCCGAGCGCGACCACGCCCGCGCCGATCGCGAACGGGACGTGGATGTTCGTGTGCTCGACGAGCCGTCCCGCCGCGTAGGGCGCGAGGCCGCCGCCGATGAACCGGACGAACCCGTAGGCGGCGGACGCGACGGGCCGCTCCACCGGCGCGATCATCATGACGGCCTGCGTGGTCACCGTGTTGTTCACGCCGATGAAGATCCCGGCGACGATCACCGCGATGACCAGCACCTTCTGCGAGTTCACGAAGACCGCGATCACCGCGACGTTCACCGCGAACAGCGCCAGGTTGCCGTAGAGGGTGCGGGCGAGGCCGAACCTGCGCTGCAGCAGCGGCGCGCCGAACACCGCGAACACCGCGACGAGGAGCCCCCAGCCGGTGAAGACCAGGCCGAGCCTCATCGCGCTCAGCTCCATCGGGAACGGCGCGTACCCGAGGACGGTGAAGAAGCCCCAGTTGTAGCAGAGCGCGGTCAGGCTCATGATCAGCAGGCCGCGGTGCCGGAGCGCCCTGAGCGGGTCGGCGATCGAGGTCTTGCGCGCGGGTCTCGGCTGCGGTTCGACGAGCACGACGGTGGCGATCAGCGCGGCGGCCATCAGCGCGGCGACGCCGTAGAACGGGCCGCGCCAGCTGATGTCGCCGAGGACCCCGCCGAGCAGCGGCCCGACGGCGATGCCGAGGCCGAGCGCGGACTCGTAGGCGATGATCGCGCCGCCGAGCCCGCCGCTCGCCGACGCCACGATGACGGCGAGGGAGGTGGCGATGAACAGCGCGTTGCCGAGCCCCCAGCCGGCCCGGAACCCGATGATCCCGGAGATGCTGCCGGACGTCCCGGCGAGGGCGCTGAACACCACGATCAGGGCCAGGCCCGCGACGAGGGTGCGCTTGGCGCCGATGCGGCTGGACACGAAGCCCGTCACCAGCATCGCGACCGCCGTGACCACCAGGTAGCTGGTGAACAGCAGGGTGACCTGGCTGGGGGAGGCGTTCAGGTCCTCGGAGATCGCGGGCAGGATCGGGTCGACGAGCCCGATGCCCATGAACGAGATGACGCAGGCGAACGCGACGGCCCAGACGGCCTTCGGCTGGCGGAACGGGCTCTGCGCGCCCGCCCCGCCCTGCATGGCTGGTTTCATACGCGGCTCTCTGGTGGTCGGTCGGAGTGTGCGGGGGGGAACCGGATTCCGGTGTATCACCGGCTTATATGTTAGTCAAACTAAGTATCTTGCCGGCCTGCGGCGCGGCCGGAACGCGGCGAGCCCCCGGCCGGGGGGAGGGGCCCGGCCGGGGGCTCGTGTTCCGCGGTGGTCCCGCGGCGGCGGTCACTCCTTCGCGAGCGCCGCCAGCTCCTTCTCGATCGCGCGCTGGTGCGCCTCGGCGTCCTCACGGGCGCGCTTCGGGCTCCAGCGCCCCGTCATGATGAAGACGAACGGCAGGAAGACCAGCTGGCCGCCCAGGCAGACGTACCACCACGTCCGCCACTGGCCGGGGCCTTCCTCGGACGCCTTCTGCACCTCGGCGCCGTGCTCCTTGAGCACCGCAAGCTGCGGCTGCGCCTTCTGCACGGTGGCGAGGCCGGGCAGGCCGACCTCCTTCGCGGCCCGCGCCTGCAGCTCCGGCGGCGCCTGCCCGGCCGGGTACTTGCCCAGCTCGGCGAACAGCTGCGGGTGCTGGTTCACGATGGCCAGCGCCGGCGCCGCCTCCTTGGACGCGGCCTGCACCTCGTGCCCGTGCTCCACCAGCGGCGTCACCGACGTCACCACGAGCGGGACGAACGCCGCCGACCCCGCCACGACGAGCCGCAGGATCCAGCCCCACACGGCGAGCCCGGTCGCGGTCGCCGCCGGGTTGTGCTTCTCGACGGTCTCGGTGAAGCCCGCCATCCACGGCGCGTACGCCAGGCCGCCGAACACGCCGATGGCGATGAACAGCCACGCGAAGGTGTAGTAGCCGGTGTCGGGGTGGACGGCCAGCTGCGCGAAGTAGGCCGTGGCGGCGACCGAGCCGATGCCGCCGGCGAGCATCAGCGGCTTGCGGACGCCGAGTCTGTCCGACAGCAGCCCCGCCACCACCAGCGCGACCGCGTTGGCCGCCCAGTACCAGTTCGCGAGCCCGTTGGTGCGCTGCTCGCTGTAGCCGAACGTGGCGGAGAAGTAGATGACGAAGTTGCCGACCGCCGCGTAGTACAGCAGCAGGTAGACGCTGATCGCGAAGGCCGACCCGACGACGTCCAGCCGCATCATCTGCCGCCAGTGGCCCGACGCCTGCCGCTCGGGGTCGATGCCCTTGGCGCGCGCCTCGATCAGCGCGCGGTCGCGCATGCTCACCATGATCTGGTCGCGCAGCGCCGGGGACAGCTCCCGCAGCCCGAACAGCGCCACGACGAACACCGCCAGGGCGGCGTACCCGGAGTAGCGCAGCTCGTCCTGCCAGCTGGAGGTGTCGAGCGTCGCGCTGGTCACCGTCGTGACGACGAGGCTGCCGAGCACCGGGCCCATCGTCCAGAAGCCCATCGCGGTGGCCCGGCCGAGCTGCGGGGAGAAGTCGCGGATGAGCGCCGGGGTCGCGACCAGCACGATGCCCTCGATGAAGCTGAGCAGCGCGAACAGCACCAGGAACGTGTGCTTGCCCGGCGCCGAGGGCAGCGCCAGCACCAGCAGGCCGGCGACCAGCAGCCCGTACACGACGAGGTTCGCCCGGCCCCACCGGTCGGCGAGCCCGGCGAGCAGCGAGGCGAACGCGCCGATCGCGTTGCCGATCACCGACAGCAGGATGAAGTACCCGAACGACATCGAGTAGTGCGTCATGATCGACGTCGCGACGGCGTACTGGATGTAGAGCAGGTAGTACAGCACGATCGTGGTGACGACCACGATCGCGAGATAGCCGTAGCGGCGCCCCGTCTCGGGGTAGTGCGGCAGGTCGCGGCGCCACAGCCGGGCGGCGAGGCCCGGCGCGGCGGCGCCCTCGGCGGCGCCGGCGTCGGTGGACGAGGAAACGGGCATTCAGGAACTCCTCCGGGCGCTGTTCTCCCCCGAGAAACCGGTCCCGACCGGCGGTGGAGCACCGCTCCGCCGTCCGTCGTGCGGTCACGGTAATCCCGCCGCGCTCGAATGGCAATAAGTTGCGCCGTTGAAAACCGACCAGTCGGTATGGTCTTATCTACGTGCGGATACCTGCCCGGGGGCGGCGTGTGCCGGACCCTTGCCATGCCCGTTCGCAGCGCGCGGCCCTCCGGCATCCTGCGCCATACCGACCGGACGGTACAAGGCTTTCGGACGGCGAGGAGAGACCATGCGGGTATTCGAGGAGTCCGATGTCCCCGGGCTGGCGCTGGACCGGTTCGGGGCGTACTTCGAGCGGGTCCGGCCGGGCGCCGCGGCCGGGCCGCTGCGCGCGCGGGTCGTCGAGGGCGGGCGGTCCAACCTCACCTACGAGGTGACCGACGGGCGCTCCTCGTGGATCGTCCGGCGGCCGCCGCTCGGGCACGTCCTCGCGACCGCCCACGACATGGCGCGCGAGTACCGGGTGATGACCGCGCTCGCCGGCACCGCCGTGCCCGTCCCGGAGACCTACGCGCTGTGCGAGGACCCGGACGTGATCGGCGCGCCGTTCTACGTCATGGAGATGGTCGAGGGGGTCCCGTACCGGAGCGCCGCCGAACTGGCGCAGCTCGGGCCGGACCGGGTGGCGCGGATCGCCGACCGGATGATCGACACGCTCGTGGCGCTGCACGCGGTCGACCCGGCGGCGGCCGGCCTCGCCGGCTTCGGCCGCCCCGAGGGGTTCCTCGCCCGCCAGGTGCGGCGCTGGAAGAAGCAGCTCGACGCCTCGCGCAGCCGGGACCTGCCCGCCGCCGACGAGCTGCACGCGCTGCTGGCGGCTGACCCGCCCGCCGGGTCGGCGCCCGCGATCGTGCACGGCGACTACCGGCTCGACAACCTCCTCGTCGACTCCCGCGACCGGATCGCGGCCGTCCTCGACTGGGAGATGGCGACGCTCGGCGACCCGCTGACGGACCTCGCGCTGCTGCTGGTCTACATGGGGCGCGGCGCGCCGGCGCCCGGCGGCCGGGACGCCTCCAGCGCGCCCGGCTTCCCCGCGCCGGACGAGGTGGTGGCCCGCTACGCCGCGCGGAGCGGCCGCGACGTGTCCTCGATCGGCTTCTACGTGGCGCTCGCCTGCTTCAAGCTCGCGGTGATCTCCGAGGGCATCCACTACCGGTACCTGCGCGGCCAGACTGTGGGGGAGGGGTTCGGCGCGGTCGGCGCGGCCGTGGAGCCGCTGCTGCGCGCGGGCCTCGCCGCGCTGCGGGACGGCTCCCCGGGCGCCGGCCCGCATAAATGATCACGGCGGGCCGCCCGCGCCCCGGGCGTTGACGGCGGCGCACCGCGGAAATTATGGTGAACCGACCGGTCGGTATGTGCGATGTCCATTCCCTTCGCCGGCCGTTCGCCGCCGCGCGTCTTTCGGAGAATTGCCATGATCCCCAGCACGATGCAGGACTTTCCGCTGTCGGTCGCCGCGATCCTGCGGCACGGAGCGCGCGTCTACGGCCGCAGCGAGTGCGTGACCTGGACCGGCGGCGGCCCGCCCCGGCGCGCGACGTTCGCGGAGATCGCCCGCAACGCCGAGCGGCTCGCCGCCGCGCTGGCCCGGCTCGGCGTCCGGCGCGGCGACCGCGTCGCGACGTTCTGCTGGAACGACCAGGAGCACCTGGAGGCGTACTTCGCGGTGCCGGCCATGGGCGCGGTGCTGCACACGCTGAACATCCGGCTGTTCCCCGAGCAGCTCTCGCACATCATCAACCACGCCGACGACCAGGTCGTCATCGTGGACGACACCCTCGTGCCGCTGCTGGCGCGGGTCGTCGGCGAGCTCCCCGCCGTCGAGGCGTTCGTGGTGGTCGGCGACGGCGACGCGTCGGCGCTGGAGGGCAACGGCAACGGCGCGCCCGTCCTGCGCTACCGCGACCTCCTCGACGCCGAGGAGCCCGGCTTCGCGTGGCCGGACCTGGACGAGCGCTCCGCCGCGTCCATGTGCTACACCAGCGGCACCACGGGCGACCCCAAGGGCGTCGTGTACTCGCACCGCTCCACGTTCCTGCACGCGATGGCCGTGCAGTCGGCGTCGATGGTCGGCATCACCGAGGCCGACCGCGTGCTGACCATCGTCCCGATGTTCCACGTCAACGCGTGGGGCCTGCCCTACGGCGCCTTCCTGTCCGGCGCGACCCTCCACATGCCGGGCCCGTTCATGCAGCCCGAGCACCTGGTGAAGTTCATCGAGGCGGAGCGCAGCACGCTCGCGTCCGCCGTGCCCACGATCTGGAACGGCATCCTCGCCCACGGGGAGCAGCACGAGATCGACCTGTCGTCCCTGCGCGCGGGGACGTCCGGCGGCGCCGCCGCGCCGCGCGTCCTGCTGGAGCGGTTCGAGCGGCGCTACGGCCTGCGCATCATCCAGGGCTGGGGCATGACCGAGACCAGCCCGCTCGGCGGCATGGCGTTCCCGCCGCCCGGCGTGGAGCCCGGCACCGACGAGGACATGCGGTGGCGGCTGAAGTCCGGCCGCGTCGCCGCCGGCGTCGAGATGCGCATCGTCGGCGACTCCGGCGCCGAGCTGCCGTGGGACGGCGAGGCCGTCGGCGAGATCGAGGTCCGCGGGCCCTGGATCACCGGCGCCTACCACCGCGACCCGGCCCCGCAGAAGTTCGACGGCGGCTGGCTGCGCACCGGCGACATCGGCACCATCGACGACCGCGGCTTCTTCCAGATCACCGACCGCGCCAAGGACGTCATCAAGTCCGGCGGGGAGTGGATCTCCTCGGTCGAGCTGGAGAACCACCTGATGGCCCACCCCGCCGTCGCCGAGGCCGCCGTCATCGGCATCCCCGACCCGCGCTGGGACGAGCGCCCCCTCGCCTGCGTCGTGCTGCGCCCGGACGCCGCCGCGACGGCCGCCGAGCTCGCCGCGTTCCTCGCGGACAAGGTCGCCCGCTGGCAGGTCCCCGAGTACTGGACCTTCATCGACGAGATCCCCAAGACCACCGTGGGCAAGTTCGACAAGAAGCCGCTGCGGGCCCACCACAAGGACGCGACGCTGAAGGTCGAGCAGATCGAGAAGCCCTGAATCCGGCGGCGCCGCGCCATTACCGAATGGGCTTCGGTATTCGACTTAGTGAGCGCGGCTAGTTTTTCAGGCCGTTCAGGAACAGGTCCACGTAGTGGTCGCTGATGGCCTCGGTCTCCAGCGTGCCGCCGGGCCGGTACCAGACGCCGATCTGGTGGACGGTCCCGAAGAAGAAGTGGACGGCGATGTCGGCGGGCGTGGCGCTGCGGAACGCGCCCGCCCGCTGGCCCTCCTCGACGAGGTCGCGGAAGCGCTCGTGGTAGCGGCGGCGCTCGGCGCGGACGGCCTCGCGGCGGTCGCGGGGGAGCAGGTGCGTCGAGCGGAAGAAGACCGTGAAGTCGTCCAGGTAGCGGAACGAGGTGTTGAGGACGTCGACGGCGGCGGCGCGCAGCCGCTCCTCGGCGGTGCCGGGGCCGTCGGCGATCTGCTCCAGGCGCGACATCTGCAGGCCGAGGAGGCGGTGGTAGATCTCGTAGAGGAGGTCGTCCTTCGAGCCGAAGTAGTGGTACATCGCGCCCTTGGTGACGCCCGCGGCGTTGACGATCTCCTGGACCGAGGTGTTCTCGAAGCCCTTCTCGGCGAACATGCGCGTCGCCACGGCGAGCAGCCGGTCGGGCAGCGGCAGGTTGCCGGGGATCCGGTTCACGGGCGCCTGCGTCATCACTCCACCTCCGTTCCGGGATGGCCCCGGGATCTCGCGCCGTCCCGGCGGCGGCCGCCCGCAGATCGCCGACAGCCTACCGGCGGCGCGGGCGCGGGGCCGTATCGGGACCTGCGCACCGGCTGTTGACCGGGAGCGCCCGATGATTCTATCTTCATGGAATCCGACCAGTCGGTATGTGCATTTCAGCCTCGGGGGATTCACGCTGTTTCATCGGCGAGGTGAGGCGTTATGTCCGGCTCCTCCGCGAACTTGGAACTACGAGAGGTGACCGTCCGCTTCGCCGGGCTGGTCGCCCTGGACGGTGTGTCCCTCTCCGCGCCGCAGGGCCGGGTCACCGGTGTGATCGGCCCGAACGGCGCGGGCAAGACGACCCTCTTCAACGCCGTGTGCGGGTTCGTCCGGCCGGTGTCGGGGGAGGTGCGCTGGCGCGGCCGGGTCCTCGGCCGGCACCGGCCACATGACCTGACGCGGCTCGGCATCGCCCGGACCCTGCAGGGGCTCGGGCTCTTCCCCGGGCTCACCGTCCTGGAGAACGTGATGGTCGGCGCCGACCGGCACGCCAGGGCCGGGTTCTGGTCCGGGCTCCTCGCACTGCCGCGCGGCGACCGCGACGAGGCCGCGCTGCGCGAGCGGGCGATGGCCCGGCTCGCGGAGCTGGGCGTGGAGGGGGAGGCCCACCGGCTGTCCGGGCAGCTGCCCTACGGCGTGCAGAAGCGGGTCGCGCTGGCGCGGGCGCTGGTCGCCGAGCCCGACCTGCTGCTGCTGGACGAGCCCGCCGCCGGGCTGTCGGCGGCGGAGATGGACGAGCTGGCCGAGCTGATCCGCGGGCTGCGCGGCGGCCCGGCGGTCGTGCTCGTCGAGCACCACATGGACCTCGTGATGAGCGTCTGCGACCAGGTCGTGGTGCTGGACTTCGGCAAGGTCATCGCGAGCGGGGCGCCCGCGGAGGTCCGCGACGACCCCGCCGTCCTCGACGCCTACCTCGGCGAGGAGGTCGCGGGTGCTTGAGGTGAAGGGGCTGACCGTCCACTACGGCGCCGTCCGCGCGCTCGGCGGCGTGGACCTGTCGGTGGACGAGGGCTCGGTGACCGCGGTGCTCGGCGCCAACGGCGCCGGGAAGACCACGCTGCTGCGCACGGTCTCCGGGCTCCTGCGGCCGAAGGCGGGCCGCGTCGAGCTGGACGGGACGGACCTCACCCGGCTGCCGGTCGAGGACATCGTCCGGCTCGGGGTTGCGCACGTCCCGCAGAGCGGCGGCGTCATCACCGAGCTGACCGTCGAGGACAACCTGCGGCTCGGCGGGCTGTGGCGGCGGGACCGGGCCGCGCTGGCGCGCCGGGTCGCCGAGATGTACGAGCTGTTCCCGCCGCTCGCCGAGCGCCGGGCGCGGACCGCCGCCACCCTGTCCGGCGGCGAGCGGCAGATGCTCGCGCTGGCCCGGGCGCTCACCGGCGCGCCCCGGCTGCTGCTGGTCGACGAGCCGTCCCTCGGCCTGGCGCCGCGCGTGGTCGCCCAGCTGATGGCCGTGCTGCGCCGGCTGTGCGACGAGGACGGCCGCACCGTCCTGCTCGTCGAGCAGAACGCCCGCAGCGCGCTGTCGGTCGCCGACCGCGCGATCGTCCTGGACCTCGGCGCGGTCGTCGCGGCCGAGCCCGCCGCGACCCTCGCCGCCGACGACCGCCTCCGCCACGCCTACCTGGGGTTCTGATGGTGCGCTTCATCAATCTCACGCTCGCCGGCATCACCTCCGGCATGGTGTTCGCGGCGGTCGCGCTCGCGCTGGTGCTGATCTGGCGGGCCACCCGCGTCGTGAACTTCGCGCAGGGCGGGATGCTGATGTTCACGACGTTCCTCGCCTGGAGCGTCATCGACCACGGCGGCTCCTACTGGCTGGCGCTCGGCGTCGCGCTGGCGTCCGGGCTGGTGCTCGGCGCGGTCATCGAGCGGGTCGTGGTCCGCCCGGTGGAGAACAAGCCGCCGCTGAACGCCGTCATCGTCACGCTCGGCCTGTACGTGCTGCTGCAGGCGGGCGCCGGGATGATCTGGGGCGACACGCCGCACTCCTACCCGCCCGCGTTCACGATCAAGGGGCTGTCGGTGGCCGGGACGCGGCTGCTGCTGTCCCCGTTCGACCTGTTCGTCATCGGCGCCGTCGCCGCGGTGATGGTGCTGCTGACGCTGCTGTTCGTCCGCACCGACCTCGGGCTGCGGCTGCGCGCGTCGGCGTTCGCGCCGGAGATCGCCCGGCTGCAGGGCGTCCGCGTCGGCCGGATGCTGACCCTCGGCTGGGCGCTCGCCGCGCTCGTCGGGTCGCTCGCCGGGGTGCTGATCGCCCCCTCGGTGTTCGTCGGCCCCGCCCAGTTCGACGCGATGCTCGTGTTCGGGTTCACCGCGGCGGTCATCGGCGGGCTGGACAGCCCGGTCGGCGCCGTCACCGGCGGGCTGCTGCTCGGCTGCGCGCTCAGCTACGTGTCCGGCTACGTCAGCTCCGACCTGGTCACGTTCGGTGCGCTGGCCGCCCTCATCACCGTCCTGATGGTCAGACCCAACGGCCTGTTCGCCGCGAGCGCGGCGAGAAGGGTGTGACGCGGTGGACACCGTCCTGAACCTGCTGCGCCGCTCGACGCTTACCCGGCACACCGCCGGCGCCCTCGCCGGGCTCGCCGCCCTGTACTTCCTGACGACGGCCGTCGGCCCCTACCGGGACCTGCAGATCGCGCAGGTCGCCTACCTCACCTGCGCGGTCGCCGGCCTCACCGTGCTGACCGGGCTCGGCGGGCAGATCTCGCTCGGGCACGGCGCGTTCATGGCCGTCGGCGCCTACACCGCCGCGCTCGTCATCGGGCACTGGGGCTGGCCGCTCGCCGCCGTCCTCGCGGCTGCGGCCGGCGTCACCGCCGTCGCGGGCGTGCTGGTCGGCGCGGTCGCCGCCCGGCTGCACGGCCCCTACCTCGCGGGCGCCACCCTCGCGTTCGCCGTCGGGCTGCCCGGCCTCGCCAACTACGCGCCGCTCACCGACCTGCTCGGCGGGCAGAACGGGCTGACGCTCGTCCCGCCGGTGCCGCCCGAGTCGCTCGGCGCGACGTTCCCGCTGGAGCGCTGGCAGGCGTGGATCTCCTGCCTCGGCGCCGTCATCACGCTGTTCCTGCTCGCCAACCTCACCCGCGGCCGGTTCGGCCGGACGCTGCGGGCCAGCCGCGACGACGAGATCGCCGCCGCGCTCAGCGGCGTCCGCGTCGCCCGGCTGCGGATCGCCGCGACCGTCGTCTCGGCCGCCTGCGCCGGCCTCGGCGGCGGGCTGCTCGCGGTGGTCGCGACGCTGGCGGCGCCCGGCGCGTTCCCGCTCACGCTCTCCCTCCAGCTGATCGCCGCGATCATCATCGGCGGCCTCGGCAGCCTGGCCGGCGCCGTGTGGGGCGCGCTGATCCTGGTGTACGTGCCGACGTGGGCGTCCGACCTGTCGTCCTCGTCCGGCCTGTCGCACAACATCGCCTCCAACCTGCCCCTCGCCGTCTACGGCCTCGTCCTCATCGTGGTGACGCTGGCCTTCCCGCGCGGACTCCAGGGAGGGCTCCGCGGCATCGGCGGCGCCGTCCGGCGCCGCGCGCACGTCAGGCGCGACCGAGCTCCCGGGCCGCGCGGTTCCGCATCGACCGACACATCGGGGCCCACCACCACGCACCCAGGAGGAGCAGATGAAGCGACTGCGGACCAGGGCGCTCGCCGTGATGACCGCGGCGAGCCTGGCGATCGCGGCGAGCGGCTGCGGCGGTGACGGCGGGGACGGCGGCGACTCGGCCGCGCCCGGCGTCACCGCCACCACCGTCACCATCGGCAGCCACCAGCCGCTGACCGGCCCGGCCGCGCCCGGGTACAGCGCCAACTCCGCGGCGTCCAAGGCGTTCTTCGACTACGTCAACGCCAACGGCGGCATCAACGGGCGCAAGATCGTCTACAAGTACGTGGACGACGCCTACAACCCGACGCAGACCGTCAGCGTCACGCAGAAGCTCGTCCTCCAGGACAAGGTCTTCGCGATCTTCAACGGGCTGGGCACCCCCACCCACTCCAAGGTCGTCGACTACCTCAACGCCCAGCGGGTGCCCGACCTGTTCGTCGCCTCCGGCTGCGGCTGCTGGGACGAGCCGCAGAAGCACCCGCAGACGTTCGGCTGGCAGGTCGACTACATCCGCGAGGGCAAGATCCTCGGCGACCACATCAAGAAGACGTTCGCCGGCAAGAAGGTCGCCTACTTCTTCCAGAATGACGACTTCGGCCAGGACGGCGTGAAGGGCCTCGACAAGTACATCCCGAAGGCCGACGTGGTGTCCCGGCAGTCCTACCAGCCGGGCAGCACCGACATCGGCGCGCAGGCCCAGGCGATCGCCCAGTCCAAGGCCGACGTGGTCGTGCTGTTCAGCATCCCCACCTACACCGCGCTGTTCCGGCTCGCCGCGCTGAAGCTGAACTACAAGCCGACGTTCGTCGTCAGCAACGTCGGGTCCGACCCGATCACCCTCACCGGGCTGCTGGAGAGCTTCGCCAAGAAGGGCGGCGCCGAGGTCAAGGGCAGCCCGCTCATCCAGGGCATGATCACCGACGGGTACCTGGCGGCGCCAGGCGACGCCTCCAACAGCTGGACGCAGCTGTTCAAGAAGATCCACGCCCAGTACATCCCGAAGCTGCCGTTCAACGGCAACATCGTCTACGGGATGTCGGTCGCCTACACCTTCGTGCAGGCGCTGCAGGCCGCCGGGAAGAACCCGACCCGCAAGGCCCTCGTCGAGGCGCTGGAGAAGTCGCACTTCACCGGGCCGGGCGTCGTCCCGTTCGCCTACAGCAAGGAGTCGCACGCCGGGTACACCGGCGCGGTGATCGGCAAGATCCAGGGCGAGAACGTCGTGCCCGAGGGCCAGCCGCTCACCACCGACGACGGCGACGGGCCGATCCAGCCCTACACGACGCCGCAGCCGCAGGCGCCCGCCAACGGGATCCCCGCGGCCGGCTGACGGGTGCCGCCGCCGTCCCGCGCGACCGCCCCACCGGCGCGGGACGGCGGCTCCGGGGGCACCGGCTCAGGCCCGGACGATCTCCGGCCCGGCGGCGGCGAGGTCGGCGGCGAGGTCGGTGTCCAGCCCGGTGTCGGTGATGAGCACGTCGATGTCCGGCAGCCCGCCGAACCGCACCAGGTGGTCGTGCCCGATCTTGGTGCGGTCGGCGAGCAGCACCCGCCGCCGGGACGAGGCGATCATCGCCCGCTTCACCGCCGCCTCCGCCTGGTCGGAGGTGGTCAGCCCGCGCTCGACCGAGCAGCCGTTGGTCGCCATGAACGCCACGTCCACCCACAGGTCGGCGAGCGGGCGCAGCACCCAGTCGTCGACCGTGGCGAGCGTCCGGCCGCGCACCCGGCCGCCCAGGATGATCACGGTCAGGTTGGCGCGGGTGGCCAGCACCGCGGCGTGCGGCGGCGAGTTCACGATCACGGTCAGCTCGCGGTCGGCCGGCAGCAGCTGGACGAACCGGGCCGTGGTCGTGCCCGCGTCCACGATGATCGACCCCTCGGCGGGCAGCTCCGCCAGCGCCGCCTTGGCGATGCGCTGCTTCTCCTCGGTCATCACCGCGTCCCGCGCCGCCAGCTCCGGCTCGAACCCGAGCCGCTCCACCGGCATCGCGCCGCCGTGCACCCGGCGGATCGTCCCGGCCCGCTCCAGGACGGTCAGGTCCCGGCGGATCGTCTCGGTCGTGACGGAGAACTCCTCCGACAGCGCGACCACGTCCACCCGGCCCTTCGAGCGCGCCAGCGCAAGGATCGCCTGCTGCCGTTCCTCCGCGTACATGACCGTCCCACCCGTCCCGCGTCAGTCCCGTCCCGCCCCATTGTGGCGGGTGCGGGCGGTCTCCCGCGTCCGCGCTGGGGCCGCCGCCGGCCCCGGCGCGGGGTCACGCATGGTCGGGCTCCTCGGCGTCCAGGTCGCGGGCGAGCAGGTCCGCCAGCTCGTCCAGGGCCGCGGCGGCGCCGTCGCCCTCGGCCGACAGCGTCACCTCCGTCCCCCGCGCGGCGCCGAGCGACAGCACGCCGAGGATGCTGCTCGCCGGGACGGGGGCGCGGTCGCCGACCCGGATGGACACCCGGACGGGCTGCCGGGCGGCGGTGTGCACGAAGATCTGCGCGGGCCGGGCGTGCAGGCCCTGCGCCGAGGCGATGACGACGCTGCGTTCGGGCATGGCATGGCTCCTTCAGGGCTCGATCGTGACCTTGATGGCCGCGCCCCGGGTGACCAGGTCCAGGGCGTCGTGCAGCGCGTCCAGCGGGAGCCGGTGGGTGATGAGGTCCTCCACCTGCACCCGCCCGGACCCGATCAGCTCCAGTGCGCGCGCGTTGTGGGCGGGGCTCGACCCGTTCGCGCCGACCAGCGACAGCTCCCGGTAGTGGACGCGGTTGGCGTCGACGGAGATCACCGGGTCGTCCTTCGGCAGCCCGCCGAACAGGCTGACCCGGCCGCCGGGCGCCATCAGCCGCTGCGCCTGCTCCTGCGCGGCGCCGGACGCGGCCGCGGTGATCGCGACGTCGGCGCCGCGCCCCCCGGTGCGCGCGAGGACCTCCGCGACCGGGTCGGCGACGCTCGCGTCGATCGCGGCGTCCGGCTTGACCAGCGCGGCGGCCCGGTCCAGCCGCTCGGCGTTGACCTCGACGAGGAACACCCGGGCGGCGCCGCGGGCCCGCGCGACCCGCACGTGCAGGCAGCCGACCGGGCCGGAGCCGAACACCACGACGTCGTCGCCCTCGCCGACCCGCGCCAGCTCCTGGCCGTTGAGGACGCAGGCGAGCGGCTCGGCCACCGACGCCTCGGCGAACGAGACGCCGTCCGGGATCCGGTTGACGCCGTCCACCGCGAGCACCTTCGCCGGGACGATCATGTACTCGGCGAAGCCGCCGTCGTAGTGGTACCCCATCGACTCCTGCGCGGCGCAGACGGTCCGGCGGCCGCGCCGGCACTCCGCGCAGGTGCCGTCGGGGATCGCGGCGATGACCTGGACGCGGTCGCCCGCCGTCCAGCCCGCGACGCCGGCACCGGTCGCGGCCACCTCGCCGGCGATCTCGTGCCCCATCACCCGCGGCGGCGCGATGTGGTGGTGCCCGAAGCGGGAGATCTTGACGTCGGTCCCGCAGGTCGAGCAGTTCCGGACGCGGATCTTCAGCTCGCCGGGGCCGGGCGCCGGCTCGGGCGCGTCCTCCAGCCGGATGTCGCCGGGGGCGTAGAAACGGGCGACCTTCATACGGTGTGTCCTTGTCCTGTCGTTCGATGGTGTTCTGCCGGCGGGGCGAGCAGCGCGAGGACCTGCTCGGGCTCGGCGGCCTCGCGCAGCGCGCGGGCCCGGCCGGGGTCCATGAGGATCTCGGCCAGCTCGGCGAGGATCTCCATGTGCCCGCCGCCCCGCGCCGCGATCGCGATGCACACGGTCACCGTGTCGCCGTTCCAGTCGGTCCCCTCGGGGAACCGGACGACGGCGAGGGCGTCGCGGTGGATGAGGCCGCGCCCCGCGTTCGTGCCGTGCGGGATGGCCACGCCCTCGCCGAGGTAGGTGGAGATCGAGCGCTCCCGCTCCAGCATCGCCTCGACGTAGCCGGGCTCGACGGCCCCGGTCTCCACCAGGACCCGCCCGCAGACCCGGACGGCCTCGTCGCGGCCCGCGGCGCGGGCGTCCAGCCGGATCGCCTCCGGTGCCAGCAGGGCCGCGGCCCGGTCAGGCACCGACCTCACCGCCGTCCTTGATCGCCTTGACGAGCCGGTCCACGGCGGGGTCGCCGATGTAGACCTCGAAGGTGACGACCGGGGCGTCCCCGGCGCCGCGCCGGGCGCGGTCGGCGAGCCCGGCGTGGGTGACGACCACGTCGGCGTCGCCGGGGATCGCGTCGACGGGCGTGTGCTCGACGGTCACGTCGCTCTTCTTCAGCGCCTTGCGCAGCTGCCCGGCGAGCATGACGCTGCTGCCCATTCCGGCGTCGCAGGCGATGACGAGTTTGCGGATGTCCTTGCCGTTCATGGTGGGTGTGCCTTCCATCGGACGTGGTGGTGGTCAGGACGCGGCCGCCTCCTTGGCGGTCCCTCCCGCGGCCTTGTTCTCGGCCGTCTTCTGCTCGGCCTCTCTGAGCTCGTCCTCGGCGCCGTCCTCCTTGGGCTCGGCGAGCCTGCCGAAGCCGAGCAGGGCGGCGCCGACGCCGAAGGACACGGCCGCCGACGCGAGCATGCCGGTGTAGACGCCGATCCAGTTGCCGACGCCGCGCGGCGTCTGCGCGAGGTAGGCGAAGATGCTGCCGGGGGAGGGCGTCGCGACGAGCCCGGTGCCGGTCGCCACGAAGATCGCCACGCCGGTCATGCCGCCCGCCATCGCGGCGAGGATCATCCGCGGCTTCATCAGGATGTAGGGGAAGTAGATCTCGTGGATGCCGCCGAAGAAGTGGATGATGGCGGCCGCCGGGACGCTCGGCCGCAGCCGCCGCGGCCCGAAGAACCAGTAGGCGAGCAGGACGCCGAGGCCGGGCCCGGGGTTGGACTCCAGCATGAACAGCACCGACTTGCCGGTCTCGGCGGCCTGCTGCACGCCGAGCGGGCCGAGCACGCCGTGGTTGACGGCGTTGTTCAGGAACAGCACCTTCGCGGGCTCGATCAGCAGGGAGGTGAGCGGCAGGACGTCGTGGTCGACGAGCCAGCTCACCCCGTCCCCGGCCCACTCGCTGAAGGTGTTCATGACCGGGCCGATCACCCGGTGGCCGGCGACCGCCATGGCGCCGCCGATGATCCCGGCGGAGAAATTGTCGACGAGCATCTCGAACCCGGTGCGGACCCGGTCCTGGACGAGCCCGTCGAACAGCTTCAGCAGGTACGCGGCGAGCGGACCCATGATCATCGCGCCGAGGAACATCGGCACGTCCGCGCCGACGACGATGCCGACGGTCGCGACGGCGCCGACCACCGCGCCGCGCTGGCCGTGCACCATCCGCCCGCCGGTGTAGCCGATCAGCAGCGGCAGCAGGAACTTGATCATCGGGTCGACGAGCTCGCCCAGCTCCTTGTCGGGCAGCCAGCCGGTGGGGATGAACAGCGCGGTGATCAGGCCCCAGGCGATGAACGCGCCGATGTTCGGCATGACCATCCCGGCCATCTTGCCGCCGACGCGCTGGACGTGCGCCCGGAACCCGGTGCCGGTGGGCTCCGGGGTGTACGTGGTGGCCATCTCGGGCCTCCTGTCGATCGGGGGTGGGTACTGCGATCCGTCAGGTGAGCAGGGGCCGGGCGAGGTCCGGCCGGGGGTGGATGCGCACGGTGTCGCGGTGGATCTCGGCCGGGCCCGGCATCCGGCCGGCCGGCGTCCGCACGGCCGCCGCGCCCCAGGCGAGCGCCTCGGCGAGCGCGGCCGGCCCGCGGGCCCCGGCCGCCAGGAACCCGGCGAGCAGGGCGTCGCCGGCGCCGACCGTGCCGCGCGGGTGGGCGACGGGCGCCTCGCCGGTGCGGACGCCGTCGTCGTCGACGAGCACGGCGCCCTCCGCGCCGAGGCTGACCAGGACGGCGCGGGCCCCCCGCGCCCGCAGCTCGCCGGCCGCCTCGACGACGTCGGCGACGGTGTCGACCGCGCCGCCGACCGCCTCGGCGAGCTCCTCCCGGTTCGGCTTGATCAGGTCGGGCCCGGCGGCGACGGCCGCGCGCAGCGCCGCGCCGCTGGAGTCGACCGCGATGCGGATGCCGTCCGGGGCGAACCGGCGGCACAGCGCGGCGTAGGTGTCGTCCGGGACGCCGGGCGGGAGGCTGCCGCAGCCCACCACCCAGCTCGCCGCGCCCGCCTCGGCCGCGACCACGGCGGCGAGCTCGTCCAGCTCGCCGCGCGACAGCGGGCCGCCCGGCTCGTTGAGCTTGGTGTCGACGCCGCCGGGCTCGGCGATGGTCACGTTGGACCGGGTGCGGCCCGCGACGCGGACGGCGCGGACCCGCATGCCCTCGGCGGCCAGCAGCCGGTGCAGCTGGTCGCCGTCGCCGCCGCCCACGGCGACCACGGCGGTGGAGGCGACCCCGTTGGCGAGCAGCGCCCGGGACACGTTGACCCCCTTGCCGCCCGGGTCCAGCCGCGCGGACCGGGCCCGGATGACCGCGCCGCGGGTCAGCACGTCCACCTCGATCGTCCGGTCGAGGCTCGGATTGAGCGTCACCGTCACGATCATGCGCGCGCCGTTCCGCGGACCATGTGGGTTCCCTTCCGTTTGATTTTGTTTCCCTTGTATTTATGCCCGTTTGGCGCCGTAGTCAAGGGGGTGAGTCCGCGCATGGTCGTTCAATCCGATCGTGGGGAGGATGATCGGAGGGGGTGCAGCGATGCGCGTGGCGGGAGTGTCGCCGTGAACCGGGGCGGGCCGCCCGGCCCGGCCGGGCGGGAGGCCGCGGGCGAGGACGCGGGACGGGCCGCGTCGGCCGCGCGGGAGATCGCCACCGCGCTCGCCGTCCTGGTCGTCTACCTGGTCTTCACCCACGCCTTCAGCGGGGACCGCGCGGTCAGCGACGCGCACGGGCGCGCCCTGCTGGAGTTCGAGCGGTGGGCGGGGCTGGACGCCGAGCGCCCGCTGAACGAGTTCCTCACCCGGCACGGATGGCTGGGCGCGGTCGCCGCGTGGGAGTACGCGACGACGTACGTGGTCGGCACCTTCGGGTTCCTGGCCTGGCTGTGGTGGCGCCGCAGCCCCGCCTACGCCTGGGCGCGCAACACGCTGATCCTGGTGACGCTGATCGCGATCTGCTGCTTCGCCCTGTGGCCGGCGACGCCGCCAAGGCTGCTGTCGGGCGAGGGGTACACCGACGTCATCGCGCTGCACCATCCGCCCGCCACCTGGGGCACCGGGGTCGTGTCCGCGGGCGCCAACCCGTACGCGGCCATGCCGAGCCTGCACATCGGCTGGGTGGCGTGGATCGGTGCGGCGGCCCTGCGCGCCCGGTGCGGCCGGTTCTTCACCTGGCTCTGCGCCCTGCACCTCGCCGTGACCGCCCTGGTGATCGTCGCGACGTCCGCCCACTACGTCGTGGACATCCCGGGCGGGCTGCTGCTCGTCCCCGCCGCCGCGGCCGCCGAGGCCGTGCGGGCCCGGCTCGTTCAGGGGCGGCTCGTTCAGGACCGGCTCGTGCGGGGGCGCGGCCCGGCGGGGCGCGGCCGGGGCCGCCGGGAGCAGCGGGTGGCCGCCGCCGACGCGTTCTTCCTGCACGTCGAGAGCCGGGACGTCCCGCAGGTGGTGGGCGGGGTCGCCGAGTTCGCCGGCCCCGGGCCGCCCGCCGAGCGGGTGCGCGCGCTGCTCGCCGAGCGGCTGCCCGGGATGCCGCGCCTCACCCAGCGGGTCCACCCCGGCGGCGCGCTGCGGCGGCCGCGCTGGGTCGAGGCCGGCGCCGTCGACCTGCGCCGGCACGTCCAGGAGGTGCGGCTGCCGGCCGGCGGGGGCCGCGGCGCGCTGGACGGCCTCGTCGCCCGCCTCGTCGCCGAGCCGCTGGACCACGGGCGCCCGCTGTGGCGGTTCTGCCTCGTCCGCCGCGGCCCGGACGCCCCCGACGCCGTCGTGATCCTCTTCCACCACGCCATCGCGGACGGCATCGGCGTCGTCGACATCCTGCGCGGCATCCTGGAGCCCGCCCTGCCGGAGGCGGCCCCGGCGCGCGGCCCCGGCGGGCTCGCGCGCGCCGCCGCCGTCCTGCCCGGCCTGGTCCTGCTCGGCCTGGACGGGACCGCGCGGACCATCGCCGTCACCGGGCCGCTCGGCCCCGAGCGCGTCTTCGGCACCGCCACGCTGCCGCTCGGCCGGGTGCGCGCGGTCGCCCGCGCCGCCGGCGTCCGGATCACCGACGTGCTCCTCGCGCTGGTCGGCGAGGTCGTCGCGGACGTGCTGGCGGCGCGCGGCGCACCGGCGGGCGGCCGGCCGCTGCGCGCCGCCGTGCCGATGACGCTGCGCGCCCCCGAGCCCCCCGGCCTCGGCCGCACCGCCGTGCCCGGCAACCTCACCGCCGCGCTCCGGCTCGACGTGCCCCTCGGGCGGATGCCCGTCCTCGACCGGCTCGCGGCGGTCCACGCGGCGGCCGAGCCGCGCCGCAGGTCCGGCCGCACCGCCGCGAGCACCGCCGCGATGCGGCTGATGGGCGCGCTGCCCCCGCCGCTGCACGCGCGCGCGGCCCGCGGCACCTACCGTGCGGGGTTCTTCGGTGGGATCGTTTCGAACATGCCGGGACCGCCGCTGCCGATGTCGCTCGCGGGCGCGCCGCTCGGCGACGTCCACCCGATCCTGCCGCTCGCCGACGGCGTCCCGTTCGCGGTGGGCGCGCTGAGCTGGAACGGGGCCCTGCACATCTCGGTCACCGCCGAGCCGCGGGTGCTCCCCGAGGCGGCCGCGTTCCCGGACGGCCTCCTGCGGGCGTTCGAGCGGCTGGCCGCCGCCGCCGGCGCGGGCGGTGGCGCCGGCAGCGGCGCGGGCAGCGAGGCGCAGAGCGGGACGGCGTGATGGCGTGGTCCGTCGGCTTCAGCCTCGTCGCCGCGTTCCTGTTCGCCGCCGCCGCCGCGCTGCAGTACCGGGCCGCCCGCCGCGCCGTGCACGGCGGCTCGGACGCGAGCGCCGCGCACGGCCTGATCCGCCGGCTGGTCCGGGACCCGGTGTGGCTGACCGGGTGGGGCGTGAACCTGGCGGGCTTCTGCACGCAGGCGGTCGCCCTGCACTTCGGCTCCACCGCCATCGTCCAGCCGCTGCTGGTCACCCAGCTCGTCTTCACCATCGTGCTCGGCACGGTCGGCACCGGGCGCCGCCCCGCGCGGCTGGACCTGCTCGGCGGCCTCGCCGTGTCGGCCGGCCTCGCGGCGCTGTTCACGGTGCCGGGCGCGATCCCGCCGGAGGGCGAGCCGTCCCGGCCGCGGATCCTGCTCGCCGGGCTGATCGCGGCGCCGGCGGTCGTCGTGCTGTCCCGCGCGGCGTGGCTGCGCGCGGGCCCGGTCCGGGCCGCGCTGCTCGGGGTCTGCGCCGGGCTGTGCTTCGCCGCCACCGCCGTGCTGATCAAGCTCACCACCGCCGACCTCGTCGACCGCGGCGTGGCCGCCACGGCGGTGGACTGGCCCGGCTACGCGCTCGCGGGCAGCACGCTGCTCGGGCTCGTGCTGGAGCAGCGGGCGTTCGCCGCCGGGTCGCTGCCCGCCGCGATGACCGCGATGACGATGACCAACCCGATCGCCTCCTACCTGGTCGCCGCGCTGGCGTTCGAGACGCTGCCGCCCCGCACCGCCGCCGCGTTCACCGCCGTCTCCCTCAGCGTCCTGCTGCTCACCTGCGGGGTGGCGCTGCTGTCGCGGTCCGCGCACGCCGGCGGCGGCCGCGACGACCCCCCGACCCTCCCGGCGTAGCGCCGGCCGGTCAGGCGGTGGCGGCGGCGCGGCCGCTGCGCACCAGCCAGCTCAGCATCAGCATGAGGTCGAGGCGCCCGTCGGTCTCGGCGAACCGCCCGCCGGTCAGCTCGGTGATGCGGCGCAGCCGGTACCGGACGGTCTGCTCGTGGATGTGCAGCCGCTCCGCCGCGATCACCGCGTTGTCGCCGCACTCCAGGTAGGTCAGCAGCGTCTCGGCGAGCGGCTGCCGGCGGGCCGGGGCGAGCTCCAGCAGCGGGCCGAGGACGGCCCCGGCGGTCGCGCCGACCAGCTCGTCCGCGGCGAAGGCGGCCAGCGCCGCGATGTGGTCCGCGCACCGGACCGGGGCGTCGCGCGGCAGCATGCCGCGCTCGGCCAGCGTCAGCGCGTGCCGGGCCCAGCGCAGCGAGACGGCGCCCTGCCCGAGCGGCACGGTCGGGCCGATCGCGGCCGTGCCGAGCCGGCGCAGCACCGGCCACAGCCGCTCCTGGCCGGGGCCCTCCGGGTCGGGCACCACGAGGAACGGGACCGGCGCGTCCCACCCGGCCAGCACGCCGGGCGGCAGGATCCGGGCGCCGGCGGGCGCGCCGGCCGGCAGCGCGATCAGCGCGATGCTCTTCGGCGGGTCCCAGCGGGCCGCCGCCGCCAGCTCGGCGATCGCCTCCGGCGCGGGCGGCGGCTCGCTCACCAGCAGGTCCCGCAGCCGGTCGCGGCGGCGCTCGCGCTCGGTCGCCAGCTGGCCCTGCTGGCGCGCGTAGCCCTGCGCGGCGGCGTCGGCGACCCGCGCGAGCAGCATGAACAGCGAGTCGGTCAGCCGGCTCAGCGTCTCCCGCGACCAGCCGAGCCGGTAGGCGTCCTTGATGAAGCGGCGGCAGGCGACCTGGCTGCTCACCCGCATCGCGTTCTGCAGCGCGGCGAGGCTGCGGCCCTGCCGGGCCTCCTCCTCGCCGAGGCGCATGTACAGCTCGGTCAGGGTGCGGGCGTCGGCGTCCGGGTGGTCGACGGAGTCGATGAAGAACGCGACGGTGTCGCCGACCGTCCGCTCCACGCGCTTGGCGTACTCGCCGCCGTCGTCGCCCGCGTACTCGGGGACCTGGTCGCGGATCTCCCGCTCCATCTCGTCCACGGCGGCCTGGAGGTGCTGCCGCAGCATCTCCGGCAGTTCGGCGGGCATCGGCCCTTCTGTCATCCGCGGTTCCGTTCGGCGGGTTCGGGGGCGGGACGGATCGGCCTCACCCTAAGCAAGAAGGGGAACGCTGTCATCACCGGCCCCCGGCCGCCGCCGGGCGGTCAGGTCCGCGCGGGTTGCGGCGCCGCGCCCGGTCCCGCGGCCGGGCCAGGGGCGGGGCTCGCGCGGTGCCGCGCGGTGAGGCGGCGCCCGAGCCGCTGGGCCGGGCGCTCGACGTACCGGTGCGCCAGGGCCGCCGACACCAGGACGGCCGCCGCAAGCGCCGCGCCCCAGGCCGCCCGGACGGGCACGGGCAGGCCCCAGGTGTCCTGGCCGGCCGCGTACCAGACCACCTGGACGACCAGCGGGTGCAGCAGGTAGAGCGAGTAGCTGACCAGCCCCGACCACACCAGGAAGCGGGGCATGCGGCGGTGCCGGAGCGCGAGGCCGACCAGGAACGTCGCCCACGCGGCGGCCACGGCGGCCGACCAGTCGGGGCCGAGCGGGTCCGGGTTGGCGTGCAGCGCCCAGGTCGTCGGGGTGCGCATGCCCGCCAGCAGCGAGAGCACGGCCACGAACGCGACCATCGCCGCGGCCGGGCCGCGCCGGAGCCGCCCGTCCTGGATGCCGCGGACGGCCGTCCCGGCGAACATCGTGGCGATGACGCACAGGCTCTCGATCGCGCCGATGCGGCTGTTGAGCACGAGCAGCGTCAGCGCCAGCCCCGCCACGACGACGACGCCGGCGCGCCGCACGGCCCGGTGCCGGGTGAGCATGGCGCCGAGGCCGCCCACCAGCAGCAGCGCGGCGGCGAGGATCGTGCCGCCCGGCCACCGGGAGGCCAGCAGCCCGGACGGCAGCGCCACGCCGAGGATCGCCGCGCCCACGCCGAACCCCAGCGCGACCCGGGCGCTGGAGCGGTGCACGCCGGCGACGAACATCGCCGTGATGAGCAGGTAGAACACCATCTCGTAGGACAGCGTCCAGAGGACGTTGACGGCGTTGGGCACGCCGAGCAGGTCCTGCAGCATCGTCAGATGGGCGAGGGCGGACGCCCAGGGCCGGTCGCCGAGCGCGGCGGGCAGGCCGTAGCCGACGCCCGCCGCCGCGAGCGCCAGCGCGAGCACCAGCGACACCGCCCAGGCCGGGTACAGCCGGAAGAACCGCCCCGCCCAGAACTCCCGGACGCTGCCGCGCCGCTGCAGCGAGAACGGCACGACGTAGCCGCTGACGAGGAAGAACACGAAGACGCCGTAGCGGCCGAAGTCGAACCAGGGGCTGGCCGTGCGGCGCACCTCGGGCAGCAGCACGTCCAGCGAGTGCTCGAACACCACCACCAGGGCGGCCAGGCCGCGCAGGGCGTCGAGCCACTCCATCCGAGAGGCCCGGCCCTTGGGAGCGGCGGTCGTCGTTTCGGCGGGAGGCAGGGTGTTCGTCGGCATCGGGGGCCACCATAGGGGCCGAACCGTTACCGTCCCTAACGGGTGAATGAGATTTTTGTGCGATAGCAGTTGTCTTAGCTGACTCAGTGTGACGGGTGCCGAACGCCTGAGGAGCGCCGGGAGCAGGGCCGTCGCGGGGCCGGGCGCGCGGCCGCGGTGGAGCCGTTCCGGGGGCGCCTATGTGATCAATGCCACACCGTCGCGGGCGGGGTCCGGGCCGGGTCAGCGGACCCCGACGACGCCGTACATCACCGGGGCTCCGGTGCGCGTCCCGCCGGTGAGCGGCGTGATCCCTGGCGGGAGCGGGCGGAACGGCCCGAGCAGGCGCGCCACCTCCGCGCCGCCGCGCGGGTACAGCGCGACGCCGCTCGCCTCCCGGTACGCCCGCGCGGCCTCGGCGACCCCGGCCGGGGCGAAGTCGGCGGTCAGCTGCGAGACGACCACGGCGCTGCCCGGCGCGGCCGCCGCGGCCAGGTCCGCGACGAGGTCGGCGGCGCCCGGCAGGAAGTGCGGGACGGACGACAGCACCAGCGCGACGGGCTCGGCCGGGTCGATCAGCCGGCGCACCTCCGGGCTGCCCAGCACCGCGGCGGGGTCGCCGATGTCGGCCCGCAGCGCCGCGATGTTGCCGTCGTCGATCAGCAGCGCGCGGGCGTGCGCGATGACGAGCGGGTCGTGGTCGACGTAGACCACGCGGGTGCCGCAGATGTGCCGGGCGGCCATCTGGTGCACGTTGTCGGCCCTGGGCAGCCCGCATCCGAGGTCGAGGAACTGGCGCAGGCCGCGCTCGGCCAGCAGCCGGACCGAGCCGGCGAGGAACGCGCGGGCGGCGCGGGCCGCGTCCGCCGACTGGGGGAGGACGTCGAGGATCCGGTGCGCGAGCCCGCGGTCGCAGGCGTAGTTGTCCTTGCCGCCGAGCAGGTAGTCCTGGACCCGCGCTGGACCCGGCCTGTGCAGGGCGAGCGGGGTCTCCGCCGCCCGTGTCCCGGCCATGGTCATGTGGTTCACCTATCGCCTTCACCGAAGGGAGGAGTGCAATGGCTCCTTTCCGACGGTAGGCCGCCCATTCGGCGAGGGTGCCACCGGGGCCGCCCGGCGGCCCGGCCATCGGGAGCTCCGGTGGCCACATCGGGCCGGACGCGTTTCGCGGCACTCCGCCCGTTCCGGCGGCCGCCGGGACGCGCATCAGGAACGCGGCGGCGGAACGGACCGTCGCCGCGCGGGCACGGCTCGGGGCGCACGGGCCCGCCGTATGGCCGGATCCGGCCATGACATGCACTTAACGGACGCGGTCGAATTCCTGTGGAAATCCCGTCCGGCGGTCGTTCGGTCGGCGGTCGTTCAGCCGGCGGGGTCCCGCCACATGAGCCAGACCGGCGGGCAGCCCCGTCCGGGCAGGGCCAGTTCCCGGGTCACCCGGAACCCGAACCGCTCGTAGTACGGGACGTTGGTCTCCTTGGAGCTCTCCAGGTAGGCGGGGACGCCTTCGGCGTCGCACCGGTCGAGCCGGGACCGCAGCAGCGCGCCGCCCAGGCCGCCGCCCTGCGCGGGCGGGTCGGTGCCGAGCACCGCCAGGTACCAGTGCGGCTCCCGCGGGTGGTGCCGCTCGATCTCGCCGAGGGTGCGCAGCGTGGCCGGCACGCGGGTGCCGAGGATCCGCAGCAGCGGCACCGTCTGCGCCGCCTGCAGCCGCAGCGGCACCCGCCAGTGGCCGGGCGGGTCCCACAGCGCGGCGGCCTCGGCGGCGCCGCCGCGCCCGGTGGCCTCGGTGGCGCCGTGCCGCAGGTGGACCCGCCGCAGCAGGACCTCGAACAGGCCGGTCAGCCGGCGCACCCGGGTGGCGTCGTCGGGCAGCAGCCAGCGCCAGACCGGGTCGTCGTCGAAGGCGCGCCCGAGCAGCGCGGAGATCGCCGCGGCGTCCTGCATGCCGGCCGTGCGGACGGGCGGGGACGTCATGGGCGCGGCCTCCTGTCGGGGACGCGCCGATCCTCACCGCCGCCGCGCCGCCGCGTCAAGGACAGCGGTCCCCGCGGATCCGGGTCAGCTCCTCCAGGACGAGGGAGGTCCCCACCCCGACCAGCCAGAAGTCCTTGGCGAGCGCGATGCCCTGCTGGGTGGGGCGGATGCCGCCCTCCTCCCGCATGCCGGGCAGCCGCAGGTAGAGGCCGGTCAGCCCGGCGGCGAACGCGGTCAGCGCCGCGCCCGCGAGCAGCGAGGGCACGAACGGGGCGATCAGCGCGGAGCCGAGGGCCATCTCGGCCCGGCTGAGGTTGCGGGTGAAGTCCCGCGCGTCCTGCGACTCCAGGAACGGGTAGGCGGCCTTCGCCATGCCGTGGGTCTGTTCGGCCGACTCGTCCAGGGCCTTGTGCTTCGACAGCCCCGAGTTCAGCACGAACGCCCCCACGGCCAGGCGGACCGGCATCTGGTGAGCACGAGCAAGAAGACGCATCGTTCCCCATCACGGTCGGGAGAGTTCGGGCGCAGGGCATCATTCCCGCCGTCGGCCCCCTACACCTGAACCCCGGGTCAAGTCTCGGCCTGCCGCGGGGGACTACGCGCGCAGGTACACCCGGATCGCGGTTCCGCCGGGGCCGGTGTGCATGCGGACGAGGTCGGCGAGGTGGTGGACCAGCAGGATGCCCCGGCCGCCGTGCGGGCTCATATGCGCCGGGCGGCGCCCGGCCAGCGGGTCGGTGATCGTCCCGGCGTCGCGGACCTCGCAGACGACCTGCCCGTCCTCGGCCCACAGCCGGGCGGTGCCGGACCCGCCGCCGTGCAGGCAGGAGTTCGCGGCCAGCTCGCTCACGGCGAGCTCCAGGTCGCCCACGGCGTCGGCGCCGAGGCCGAGCCGGGCGGCCCAGCGGCAGGCGAACTCGCGGACGCGGGGGAGCGCGTCGAGGTCGAAGCTCATCGCGACGGCGCCGGACGGCTCCGGCAGCGGCCGGTTGTAGGCGCGGATGACGCGGTGGGGCGCGTAGTCCTCGCTGACGTGCTCGCCGTGCCGGTCGATGAGCACGGGGTGGGTGGCGCGGGCGTCGGCGAGCGCGACCTCGTCCAGCCCGGTCGTGTCGTAGGGGCACAGGATCGACACGCCGCGCCCGGCGAAGGCCAGGTTGATCAGCGCCTCGTGCTGCGCGCAGGCGGGGTACTCGGTGGCGGTCCGGCCGGGCCAGATCGGCTCGCCGATGATCCGCACCCGGCCGCCGTGGTGCCGGTCGGCGAAGCCGCGCAGGACGCCGGGGATGATCCGCCCCGGGTTGCGCCCCGCCTCGGCCATGTCCAGCCAGGTGACCTCGCGGGCGGCGGGGCCGAGCGCGTCGCGCAGCAGCTCCAGGCGGCGGCCGGGGACCGCGACCGCGACCGGCTCGCCCGCCGCGCGCCCCGCCCGGACGAACGGGACGGTGCCGGCGAGGTACTCCTCGTCGTCGCGGTAGAAGAGCGCGGGATGGACGAAGGGGCCCTGCGGCATCACGCCCGGTCCACCGGGCCTGAGGCTCATCGTGCGGTCGCTCCGTCCGAGGTCGCTGCGGTCGCCTGCATCCGGTCGAGGGTACGCGGTCGCGGGCGGCCGTGCGACGGCCCGCGTCCCCGTTCCGGCGGTCGGCGGCGACTGGTCCAGACCAGTTGGTACCCGGCGCCGACCGGGAGAAACGGGCCAAATACGTAAAATCCAGCCGGATCGGGTTACTCGCCGCGGGTCACCGGTCCGGCAGCAGCGCGGCGTCGACGACGTCGGACAGCAGACCGCGCCTGCGGTAGGCGGCGCGCTGCCGCTCGGCGCCCGTCCCGCCGGTGAGCAGCCGCCGGACGCCCGCGGTGACGAAGCCGAGGTCGCCCGCCGCGCTCAGCGCGGGCAGCGCGTGCGCCAGCAGGTCGCCGGCGAGCGCCCGCTGACCGGCGGCGCGGCCGGTGCGCACGTCCAGGCCCCGCCCCGCCAGCCCGTTGCGCGCGGCCAGCCAGTAGGCCGCGCGCAGCATCTCCTGCGGCGGGTCGGGCGCCCGCTCGCCGCCGGCCACCGCGCGGGACGCCTCCCGCACCAGCGCCCGGATCAGCGCGGCGAGCACGGCCGCGTCGGCGGCGGTCGGCGCGACGTCGGCGAGCCTGACCTCCACGGTAGGCAGCCGCGCCGACGGCCGGACGTCCCAGAAGATCGTCCCGGTGTCCATCAGGGCGCCGCAGCCGAGCAGCGTCCCGACGAGGTCGTCGTAGTGGGCGGCGGAGTCGAAGTAGGGCGGCGGGCCCGCCACCGGCCAGCGGGCCCACGCCATCGCCCGCCAGCAGGCGTGGCCGGTGTCGCGCCCGGCCCAGTACGGGGAGTTCGCGGCGAGCGCGAGCAGCGTCGGCAGCCACGGCCGCAGGTGGTTGCCGACCTGGACGGCGTGCTCGCGGTCGGGCATCTCGACGTGGACGTGGCAGGAGCAGATGCTCTGCTCGTCGTCCAGCCCCCGGTACACGGCCAGGCTCTCGGCGTAGCGGGCGCCGGCGCCGATCGGCGCCGGGATCACCTCGCCCAGTACGGGCGTCCCGGTGGCGGCGAGCCGCACGCCCTCGGCCGCCGCGGCGGCCGCCATCGCGGCCCGCATCGCGCGGACCTGCTCGCGGAGCTTGTCCAGGTCGTCGCACGGCGAGGTCTTGGCCTCGGCGAGGAACGCCACCAGCTCGGTGGAGGCGCGCTCGCCCAGCGCCGCGCCGGCCCGCCGCACGACGGCGGCGGCACGGGGGACGACCTCCCGGGAGACGGGATCGACGACGAAGTACTCTTCCTCGATGCCGAACCGCAGGGCCTTCCACCACCTCGGTCTCGGGGCGACTCAGGCGGCCACGCTCACCTCGACCGTACGTGGCCGCCGCCGAGCCCGCACCTGGCGGACAGACCGTAATCCGGGTGGAAAGGGATCTTCTTGACCCGCTTTTGACCCCGCGCGGGGCTTAGCGGCCCGGCCCCGCGTCGACGAAGTACATCGCCAGGGCGATGATGTGCGTGACCACGACCACGCCCATGCTGAAGAAGAACAGCATCTTGGCCGGGCCGTGCGGGAAGACCGCCCCGTGCTTCAGCTCGCCGCGCTCGCGCTGGCGCGCCGCGATCCGCTCCTCGATGGGAGGGCGACCGAACGCCATGGCCGCCCCGCTACTGTCGGGGGTCGTCGACGATGACGTCGGTCATGATGTCGACGGCCAGCGCGACGATGCCGCCGACCACGGTGATCGCGGCGCCCACGCCGAACACGATCCAGTCGGGGCCCATGGTGATGCCGACACCACCGACGACGAAACCGACGAAGATGATGGCCACGGCGACCCAGGACTTCGGGCGCCCGGCGTGGCTGCCAGTCGACATGCGTTGGTTCCTCTGCAAGGTTCTGGAGGGGCGGTACGTGCCCGAACTCTAGCAACGTCCCTAGCCACAGGGCCTTCCGGGGTACCCGTTGATCACTTCGGGGGCCGGCCGCGGGCGGCGGATCAGACGAACGCCCCCATTCCGGTCGCCGCGCGGCCGACGATGAGCGTGTTGATCTCCCGGGTGCCCTCGTAGGAGTACAGCGCCTCGGCGTCGGCGACGAAGCGGCCGATGCCGTAGTCGAGGACGATCCCGTTGCCCGCCATCAGCTCGCGCGCCCAGCCGACGGCCTCCCGCATCCGGGTGGTGCAGTACGCCTTGGCGAGCGCCGAGTGCTCGTCGCGGTACCGGCCGGCGTCCTGGAGCTGCGCCAGCCGAACCACCATGCCGAGGCAGGCGGTGGCGTTCCCCAGCATCCGGACCAGCAGGTCCTGGACGAGCTGGAACCGGGCGATCGGCCGGCCGAACTGCTCGCGCTCCACCGCGTAGTCGCGGGCGATCTCGTAGGCGGCGAGCATCACCCCGACGGCCTGCCACGCGACGCCGCTGCGCGTCCGGCGCAGGATCGCGGCGGTGTCCTTGAAGGTGTTCGCGCCCGCGAGCCGGTCGGACTCGGGGACGCGGCAGTCCGCCAGCACGATGTCGGCGTTCTGCACCGTCCGCAGCGCGATCTTGTTGCGGATCGGGGTGGCGGTGAACCCCGGCGTCCCCTTGGCGACGACGAACCCCTTCACCTGGTCGTCCGCCTCGTCGCGCGCCCACACGACGGTGTGGTCGGCGAACGTGGCGTTGCCGATCCAGCGCTTGGCGCCGTTCAGCACCCAGTGGTCGCCGTCGCGGCGGGCCGTGGTGCGCAGCCCGAGCGCGACGTCCGACCCGCCCTCCGGCTCGGTGAGCGCGAACGCGCCGATCTTCTCCATCCGCCCCATCGCGGGCAGCCACCGCTCGCGCTGCTCGGGGGAGCCGCAGCGGCCGATGCTGCCCATCGCGAGGCCGGTGTGGACGCCGAAGAACGTCGCCATGGACGGGTCCACCCGCGCCATGTCCATCGCGAGGAAGCCGGTGAGCAGGCTGCTCGGCTTCTCCCCGGGGCACTCGTCGTGGGCGAGCCCGGCGATGCCGAGCTCGCCGTACTGGGGGATCAGGTCGAACGGGAACTCCGCCCGCGCCCAGCAGTCGTCGGCGATCGGCGCGACCTTCGCCTCCAGGAAGGCGCGCACCCGGCCGACGATCCGCTGCTCGCGCTCGTCGAGGAGTTCCTGCATGTGGTAGAGGTCACCGGGGAGAGAGTCCAAGGTCATGACGCCCCTTTTCCCGGCCCCCGTGCCGCTAACCGGGCCCCGGGGGGCGGCCAGGGCACCGGCCGGCGGGGACCCGGGGGCGGGCCCGGGTACTGGTCAGCGGGACCCGCTTTAGAGCCCCGTTCGGTCGCTCACCTACGATTTCCGCCATGACGGTGCCGCCTGAGGAACTCGAACTGGCCGCCGCCTTCCCCCCGGCCGAGCGCGACCGGTGGCGGGAGATGGTGAAGGGGGTGCTGCGCAAGTCCGGCGCGGCGACCGACGACACCCCCCCTGACGGGATCGAGGGTCTGCTGACCCGCGAGTCGTACGACGGGGTGCCGGTCGCGGCGCTCTACACCCGGGCCGACGCCCCGCCGGGACGCCCCGGCCTGGCCCCGTACGTCCGCGAGGTGCGGCCAGACGGCGAGGGCATCGCCGGCTGGGACGTCCGGCAGCGGCACGCGCACCCCGATGCCGCCGCCACCCGCGAGGCGATCCTCGCCGACCTGGAGAACGGCGCCACCTCGGTCTGGCTGCGGCTCGGCGACGGCGGCCTGCCCGTCGCGGCCCTCCCCGACGCCCTGCGCGGCGTGCTGCTCGACCTCGCGCCCGTGGTGCTGGACGCGGGAGCGGCGACGGCCGAGGCGGCCGGCGCCTTCCTGTCCCTGGCCGCCGAGCGGGGGAACGCGGCCGACGCGTCCGGAAGCCTCGGCGCCGACCCGCTCGGGCTCCAGGCCCGCACGGGCGCCCAGGGCTCGCTGGAGGAGGCCGCCGCGCTGGCCGTCCGGTGCGCACGTGAGTTCCCCAGGCTCCGCGCGATCACCGTGGACGGCACCCCGTACCACGACGCGGGCGGCGCGGACGCCGAGGAGCTCGGCGCGGCCGTCGCCGCCGGCGTCGCCTACCTGCGCGCCCTGACCGGCGCCGGGCTGAGCGTGGACGAGGCGTTCGGGCAGCTGGAGTTCCGCCTCGCCGTCAACGCCGACCAGTTCTCCTCGATCGCCAAGCTGCGCGCCATGCGCCGGCTGTGGGCGCGGGTCGCCGAGGTCAGCGGCGCCGCCGACGGGACGGCCGCCCGGATCCACGCGGTCACCTCGGCGGCGATGATGACCCGCCGCGACCCGTGGGTGAACATGCTCCGCACCACCATCGCGGCGTTCGCGGCCGGCGTCGGCGGCGCCGACGCCGTCACGGTCCTGCCGTTCGACGCCCGCCTCGGGCTGCCCGACGACTTCGCCCGCCGCATCGCCCGCAACACCCAGACCCTCCTGCTGGAGGAGTCGAGCCTCGCCCGCGTCGTCGACCCGGCCGGCGGGTCCTGGTACGCCGAGAGCCTCACCGAGGGCCTCGCCCAGGCCGCCTGGACCTGGTTCACCGAGATCGAGAAGGCCGGCGGCCTCGCCGCGGCCCTGGAGTCCGGGCTCGTCGCCGACCGGCTCGCCGCGACGTGGGAGCGGCGCCGCGCCGACATCGCCCGCCGCAAGGCGCCCCTCACCGGCGTCAGCGAGTTCCCCAACCTCGCCGAGGCGCTGCCCGAGCGCGAATCCGCCCCGGCGCAGCCGGGCGGCGGCCTCCCGGTGGTGTCGTACGCGCAGGACTTCGAGGCCCTCCGCGACCGCTCCGACGCCCACGCCGAGGCCACCGGCGCCCGGCCCCGGGTGTTCCTGGCGACGCTCGGGCCCATCGCCGTGCACACGGCGCGCGCGTCGTTCGCCGCCAACCTCTTCCAGGCGGGCGGGATCGAGACGGTCACCGGCGCGCCCGAGGAGTTCGCCGCGTCCGGCGCCGCCGTCGCCTGCCTGTGCTCCAGCGACGAGGTCTACGCCGATCGGGCCCGGGACGCCGCGCGGATCCTGCGCGACGCGGGCGCGGTGAAGGTCTGGCTCGCGGGTAAGGGAACCTACGAGGGGGTCGACGCCCGCGTGTACGCCGGATGCGACGCGATCGGGGTCCTGGAGACCACCCTCCACGATCTGGGAGTGAACGAATGATCCCCGACTTCACCGAGATCGACCTCGGGACCGCGCCCCCCGCCGACGAGGCCGCCAAGCGGTGGCGCGCCGCCGTCGCCGACGCCACCGGCGGGGACCCGGAGGCCCAGACCTGGGACACCCCGGAGGGCATCGGCGTCAAGCCGCTCTACACCGGCGACGACCTGGCCGGGGTCGACTTCCTCGACACGCTGCCGGGCATCGCGCCGTACCTGCGCGGCCCCTACCCGGCGATGTACGCCACCCAGCCGTGGACGATCCGGCAGTACGCCGGCTTCTCCACCGCCGAGGAGTCCAACGCCTTCTACCGCCGCAACCTCGCGGCCGGGCAGAAGGGCCTGTCGGTCGCCTTCGACCTCGCCACCCACCGCGGCTACGACTCCGACCACCCGCGCGTCGCCGGCGACGTCGGCATGGCCGGGGTGGCGATCGACTCCATCTACGACATGCGCCAGCTGTTCGACGGCATCCCGCTGGACAAGATGAGCGTGTCGATGACCATGAACGGCGCCGTGCTGCCCGTCCTCGCGCTCTACATCGCCGCGGCCGAGGAGCAGGGGGTGAAGCCGGAGGCGCTGGCGGGGACCATCCAGAACGACATCCTCAAGGAGTTCATGGTCCGCAACACCTACATCTACCCGCCGCAGCCGTCGATGCGGATCATCTCCGACATCTTCGCGTTCACCTCGCAGCGGATGCCGAAGTACAACTCCATCTCGATCTCCGGCTACCACATCCAGGAGGCCGGGGCCACCGCCGACCTGGAGCTGGCCTACACCCTCGCCGACGGGGTCGAGTACATCCGCGCCGGGCGCGAGGCCGGGCTGGACATCGACGCGTTCGCGCCCCGCCTGTCGTTCTTCTGGGCGATCGGGATGAACTTCTTCATGGAGGTCGCCAAGCTCCGCGCCGCCCGGCTGCTGTGGGCGCGGCTGGTGAAGACGTTCGGGCCGCGGAACCCGAAGTCGCTGTCGCTGCGGACGCACTCCCAGACGTCCGGCTGGTCGCTGACCGCGCAGGACGTCTTCAACAACGTCGCGCGCACCTGCATCGAGGCGATGGCCGCCACGCAGGGCCACACCCAGTCGCTGCACACCAACGCGCTGGACGAGGCGCTGGCCCTGCCGACCGACTTCTCGGCCCGCATCGCCCGCAACACCCAGCTGCTCCTGCAGCAGGAGTCCGGGACGACCCGCACCATCGACCCGTGGGGCGGCAGCGCCTACGTCGAGCGGCTCACCTACGACCTCGCCCGCCGCGCCTGGGCGCACATCACCGAGGTCGAGCAGGCCGGCGGCATGGCCAAGGCCATCGACGAGGGGCTGCCCAAGCTGCGCATCGAGGAGGCCGCGGCCCGCACCCAGGCCCGCATCGACTCCGGGCGGCAGCCGGTCATCGGCGTCAACAAGTACCGGCCGGACGCCGAGCAGGAGATCGAGGTCCTCAAGGTCGACAACGCGGCCGTCCGGGCGCAGCAGATCGACAAGCTGCGCCGGCTGCGGGAGGAGCGCGACGAGGGCGCCGCCCGGTCCGCGCTGGACGCGCTGACCCGCGCCGCCGAGGCCGCCGAGGGCGGCACCCGCCCGCACGGCCTGGAGCACAACCTGCTCGCGCTCGCCATCGACGCGGCGCGCGCCAAGGCCACCGTCGGGGAGATCTCCGACGCGCTGGAGCGGGCGTACGGGCGGCACGCGGCGCAGATCCGTACGATCTCGGGTGTGTATCGGGAAGAGGCCGGCGAGGTGACGAGCATCGAGCGGGCGCGCGCCGCGACGGCCGCGTTCGAGGAGGCCGAGGGGCGCCGCCCCCGCATCCTGGTCGCCAAGATGGGGCAGGACGGCCACGACCGCGGCCAGAAGGTGATCGCGACCGGGTTCGCCGACCTCGGCTTCGACGTCGACGTGGGCCCGCTGTTCCAGACCCCGGCGGAGGTCGCCCGGCAGGCGGTGGAGGCCGACGTGCACATCGTCGGCGTCAACTCGCTCGCCGCCGGCCACCTGACGCTGGTGCCCGCGCTGCGCGAGGAGCTGGCCGCGCTCGGCCGCTCCGACATCATGATCGTCGTGGGCGGGGTCATCCCGCCGCAGGACTTCGCCGAGCTGCGCGCCGCCGGGGCCGCGGCGATCTTCCCGCCGGGCACCGTGCTCGCGGACGCGGCGCTCGGCCTGCTGGACGAGCTGGGCGCCGAGCTGGGGCACGTCGCGCGGTGAGGCCGGGGCTCGACGACTACGTCGCCGGGGTGCGGGACGGGTCGCGGGCGTGGATCGCGCGGGCGGTCACGCTCGTGGAGTCGACCCGCCCCGACCACCGGGAGCTGGCGCAGAGGCTGCTGGTCGAGCTGACCCCGCACGCGGGGAACGCCCGCCGCGTCGGGATCACCGGCGTGCCCGGGGTCGGCAAGTCCACGTTCATCGACGCGCTCGGCACGAAGCTGACGGGGGAGGGGCACAAGGTCGCGGTCCTCGCGGTGGACCCGTCCTCGACCCGGACGGGCGGCAGCATCCTCGGCGACAAGACCCGCATGCAGCGCCTCGCCGCCGACCCGGACGCCTTCATCCGGCCGTCGCCGACGGCCGGCACGCTCGGCGGCGTCGCGAAGGCCACCCGCGAGGCGATGGTCGTCATGGAGGCCGCCGGGTACGGCGTCGTGCTCGTCGAGACGGTCGGCGTCGGCCAGTCGGAGACGACCGTCGCCGAGATGGTCGACTCCTTCCTGTTCCTCACCCTCGCCCGCACCGGCGACCAGCTCCAGGGCATCAAGAAGGGCGTCCTGGAGCTGGCCGACGTCATCGCCGTCAACAAGGCCGACGGCGAGCACAAGATGGAGGCCAAGCGCGCCGCCCGGGAGCTGTCCGGGGCGCTGCGGATGCTGCGCAGCGACGAGCGGGTGCGCGACACCCCCGTCCTGACGTGCAGCGCCCGCGAGGGCACCGGGCTGGACGAGGTGTGGGGCCTGATCGTCGAGCACCAGGAGCGGCTCCGCGCGTCCGGCGAGCTGGAGGCCCGGCGCCGCCGCCAGCAGGTCGGCTGGACGTGGGCGATGGTCCACGACCGGCTGCTCGGCGAGCTGCACGCGCACCCCGGCGTCCGCGAGCTCGTGCCGGGGCTGGAGCGGGACGTCGCCGACGGGACGCTCCCCCCGGCCCTGGCCGCCGACCGCATCCTGGCGGCGTTCACGCGGGACGGCTGACCCGGGTTCCCGGCACGGGATGTCCGGGGTCCCCGGTCGCGGCGGCCCGGGATCCGGTACAAAAGTCGGATGGACGTCATCGCGCTCGATGCTCCGACCGACGCGCAGATCCGCGCGTGGCACGAGGTGGTCGCGGCCGTCCACGCCGCCGACCCGGCCGGGGAGCCCGCCCCGGACCCGGACGCGACGGCGCGGCGGCTGCTCGCCGCCGACCCCGGCTCGCGGCAGC
>NZ_JBFARO010000027.1:0-91696 GCF_040677125.1 Actinomadura sp. NPDC049382 | reverse complement strand
CGGACGCCTCCGGGGAAGCGGCACGCCATGCCGACGATCGCGATCGGCTCGTCGGGCGCCGCGGGCGCGGGGGGGGGGGGGCGGGGCGCCGGGGCGGGGCGGCGGGGGGGGCGGGGCGCACCGGCGGCGCGGGGCGGACCTGTGGGCGCCTCTGGCGGCGCGGCGGCCGCGGCGGGTGCCTGCGGACGGCTCCGCGCCGGTTCGGGGCTCTGCGGCGGCTTGGCGGCCTGCGGCCGCGGCGGACGGAGGTCGGTGCGGGTGTCGGTGGGCGACGCGGCGTCGCGGGCCCGGCGGCGGGACGCGGGCCCCGCCACATGGACGTCCGTCGGCGCCGGCGGCGTCGGGGTGGCGGGCCTGCGCGGCTCCTCGGGTTCGAGGAGCGCCTTGGCGTCCAGGTAGGAGGCGCTGGGCAGGCCGGGGTTCACGGCGAGCTGCCACTCGGGGTGCGGCCAGCGGCGGGCGAGCTCGGCCAGCGTCGCCTCGCGGTGGTGGACGGCCTGGCCCTGCAGGGAGCGGTCCATGGCGCCGGGCGAGGTGAACGCCAGGACGAACGTGCCGTCCCCGAACTGGGCCGTGGCGAACTGGTGCCCGCCCGCGCCCGGCTCGCCCGGCGCGGGCAGGTAGAGGGTCGCGCGCGCGAGGAGTTCCAGGTAGCCGTGCTGGTCGCCGCGCTCACGCGCGTCGGTGAGGGCGTCCTCCAGGGCGGAGCCGGACGGCCTTGCGGGACGGGCGGAGGACGCGGCCCGCCGCGCCTCGTCCTCGGGCACGGCCAGCGGGATGCCGAGGCCGGGCAGGGCCAGCGGCCCGCCGTCCGGCCCGGCCTTGCTCGCCTGGTAGACCAGCTCCAGCGGGGACTCGATGCCGTACACGTCGCGGAAGGCGCCCACCATCTGCCCGGCGAGCAGCGCGCACGCCTCCAAGTGCTCGGCCGAGGTGCGGCCGCCGCGGTCGCGCCAGGTGTACCGGTCCCACCAGTTCTTGCGCTCCTCACCGTCCGGGGACTCCCAGCCGAGGGCGCTGAGCCGCCGCTCCTGCCGCGGGGCCAGCGGGCGGGGCAGGAACGCGCTGCCGACGGCCTCCGCGTCCAGCACGCCCTCGGAGCGCATCGCCTGCGCATAGGGCAGCCCGCTCGGCCCCTGCACGATGAGGAACGACTTGACCGGCAGCCGTGAAAGCTCCAGCGTCAGCCGTTTGGCGAAGTCGTTCCAGTCCACTCGGGATCCACTTTCACGTCCGCGGGGGCGAGGATGCCGTACTTGACGGTAGCCGAACGGTGCGTCACTCGGTCCAGGGTGCCGGGACGGCGTCGGCCCTTACCTGGGTCCAGACGCCGCCTATGGCGTCGTACACCGCGAGCGGTGTCTCGTCACCGTCACCGGCCGTCCGCCAGAGCCGGGTGCCGTGGGGCAGCCGCATGGGGGCGCCCGCAGGGCGCGGCTCAGGGGAGGGCGGCGTGCTCGGCGCGAGGTTCGCGGGCTGCTCCGGCGCTGGCCGGGGGGCCGGCGGCGGGTCGCTGCGCGGCTGGTCCTGGGGCCGCTGCTCCACTGGCGGCTGAACGTCCGGTGCACGGTCGTCGGACGGCTTGTCCACCGGCTGGTCCGCCGGCCTGTCAGCGGGCTTGTCCGTCGGTGCGCCGAGTGGAGGCGCGGCCGGTGCCGGTTCGCGTGCCTCGGGCTCGGCCGTGCCCGCCGCCAGCGCCGCCCGCAGATCGTCCACCGTGTACGGGTCGATCGCCGTATGCGAGTCGTCGTACGAGTCGCGCGGGTCGTCCGCGCCGGGCAGGTCGGGGACGGAACCGTTCAGGCCCGGGACGGAGCCGTTCAGCCCCGGCACCGAACCGTTCAGACCGGGGGCCGAGCCGCCGGCGACGGGGTTCGGCCCGGAGAGCGCGGTGGGATCGACCCTCCCGTACGGGTTGGGCGGCTCCTCCGGGGCGGCGGGAGGCGTTTCCGGCCCTCCGCTCAGCCGGACGAGGGCGGACGAGTCGAGCAGCACCTCGCTGGGCAGCCCCCAGTTGATCGCCACCCGCCACGCCGGGTCCGGCCAGCCGGACGCCAGCCGCGCGAAGCTGGTGCGCCGGTACAGCCCGGGATGGCGGTCGCCGGTGCGCGCGAGGGCGCCCGGCGAGGTGAACACGGTGACGTGGGTGTCGCCGCCGATGGTGATGGTGGGGAACTCGGCGCGGTCGGGGTCCTCCACGGCGGAGGCGGTCGCGGGGAGCACGAGGTCGGCGCTCTCCAGCAGCCTGAAGTAGGTGGTGTTGTCCCCGTTCGCCTTGGCCTCGGCCAGGCGGGGCTCCAGCAGGTCGGCCTCCGCGCTCGGCAGCCCGTCCGTCGGCAGCGGCAGCGGCGTCCCCGCCGGGGGCAGGCCGGCCGGCTGCGCGCCGGCCTCGGGCAGGACCCCGCCGGACGCGGCGCGCCGCTTGTTCACCCTGGACGGGTCGGCGACGTCGATACCGAACCCGACGAGTTCGATGAGGCCGGTCCCGTGCCGGTGGAACGACTCGTAGACGAGGTCGGACGGGCGCCGGACGCCCTGGACGTCGCGCAGGGCCGTGACCATCACGTCGGCCAGCCGCGAGTAGTCGCCGTCCGTCACGCCGAGCATCCCGCCGGGGGCGCCGGCCTCGGGCAGCTCCGTCCACCAGTTGCGCGGCGCGGGGTCGGCGGGCGGGCGCCAGCCCGCGTCGCTCATGACCTCCTCGTCGGCCACCGTGAGCAGCAGCGGCCCGTCGAGGAAGTTGTTGCTCACGGCCTCGGCGTAGAGCCGGTCGGGCTCGCGCATGGCCTGGACGTAGTGACGGCTCTCCTCCCGCTCGCGCACGATGAGGATCGTGTCGCGCTCGAGCCCCGCCAGCTCACGTCCCAGCCGCCGGGCGAACTCGGACCACTCCAACAAGATCACTCCCTACGACCGGGGGCCGGCCCCCGGGCCCCGGAGACCCCGCGAGACCATGCCCGGGTCCCGATGATTGTCGTCGGGGACGCCGCGCGCAAACCGGGAGTTCACTCGGGCGGGGGTTCGTGACGAAGCACACGCAGCGCGTCGCGGAGCGCCTCCGGGGCGTGCCCGAAGCGGTCGAGGACGGCGATCAGCCTGTGCAGGATCTCGTGCCGTTCGTAGCCGACGTCCAGCAGCGCCTGGGCGGTCGTCCACAGCTGCGGGGGCCGGCCGTCCCACAGCCGCGCGGCGAGGCGCTCGTGCGCGTCGAGGTGGGCCTCGTCGGCGCCGGGATGCTCGAACTCCAGGATCGCGCGGCGGTCGTCCGGGTCGGACGGATCGAGTTTCGACAGGTCGATGAACCCGTGCCGGCCCGACCGCCGGTGGGTGCCCGACAGGAACGGCATCGCGAACGCGCGGCGCGGCAGCGCCTCCAGGTCGCCGTCGGGCAGCAGCCGCTTGACGAGGTCGCGGTCGAGGCCGAACGCGGCCGGGTCGCGGTAGGCGTCGGCGAACTTCGCGGTGGCGTCCCACAGCGCGTCCAGGGTGGCCCTGATGCCCTCCTCCGGGAGACCCGTTCGCCGCCCCGCCCAGCGGACCCAGGCCCCCAGCACGTGCGGGACAGCCTCTTGTTCCGACGGGGACAGCAGAACCTTTCTCGGCAGCCAGTCGAGCAGGAACATCTCGCATTTGACGGGGGAGACCCGCAGCGGCCGGCCGAAGTCGTGGGTGCAGCCGTAGTCGATGATCCGGTCCACGCACCGGCTCGCCGCGGACAGGTCGGACAGCTCCTCCGCCTCGTCCGAGGCGAGGAACCGGGCCGCGATCGTGGCGCGCCTGTCCCGGCCGTACACCGGCGGCTGGGGCAGCCGCCCGCCGGGCGGAAGGATGTCCACGCGCGCGCGGACGAACGCGTGGTAGGTGCCGAAGGTGTCGTTCACCGGCGGGTCGTCGATGCCGTCGGTGAGCTCCAGGGCGCTCCGCAGCAGCGCCGCGGTGTCGCGGAGGTCGAGCTCCTCGAACCGCATCAGCGGGTTGTCGCGGCCGTCGCGGCGGCACCGGTCGAGGAGCGCGTCGACCCGCGAGGAGACCCAGGCGTCCCTGACCATGCCGCTCACCGGCGGCGCGGCCGGCGCGGCGGAGGCGAACGGGTCGCCGGACGGCAGGACGGCCCCGGCCTTGGTGCGGTCGACCACGATGACCAGGGCGTGCCGTTCGGCGCCGCCGTAGGTGTAGGTGCAGATGATGGAGTCCTGGTCGCCGTAGACGTCCCGGGAGACGAAGCACCCCTCCGGCTCCACCATCCCCACGCGGTCGGCCCATCCCGGCCGCGGGACGCCGCCGGCCATCAGCTCCAGGGCCGCGCGCTCGGCCTTGGCCGCCTGCCGGGGCGTGCCCATGTAGGCCATCCCGG
Source organism: Actinomadura sp. NPDC049382 (assembly GCF_040677125.1). Classification (NCBI taxonomy): domain Bacteria; kingdom Bacillati; phylum Actinomycetota; class Actinomycetes; order Streptosporangiales; family Thermomonosporaceae; genus Actinomadura; species Actinomadura sp. NPDC049382. The sequence goes on along the minus strand of NZ_JBFARO010000027.1, from coordinate 87,342 downwards.
TCAGCAGGGCCAGCGCGGCGGGCGTGGCGGCGGCCCTGGCGTGGTCGACCAGCGCCTCGCCGATGACCTCCTCGACGTCGCCGTCCGGGAGCCGGTGCCCCCACCAGGAACCGAGGATCTCGCTGACGATCAGTTCCGCGTCCAGGGGGCTGCGCACGGCGAGGAGTTCGCGCGCGTGCTGCAGCATGCCGTCGAAGATGGCCGAGACCTCGTCCGGGGTGGTGTGGCCGTCCCGGGCCGGGTCCCCGGAGGAGCTGTTGCGGCTGCGGGGACTCACCCTTCTAGCCTCTCAGATCGCGCGCGCACGTTGGCCGGGACACGGCCGAACACCGGCGGGATCCGCGGCCTTTCCGCGTCGGCCGCTCAGCCGTCCACCGCTCCGCCGGGGGCGCGCCCGGACGGAGGCTCCGACTTCAGCACGCCGGTGAGGTGCTCACGCGCCATCCGCTCCACGCTGTCGGGTGTGGCGTCCAGCCCCAGGTGGTCCATGCATGCCTGGACGTCGTCCACGCACCGCCGGACCGCGTCCGAGGGGAAGGTGGTGAACTCGTCGCACAGGCGCCGTGCGAGCGCGTCGCGTGTCTCGATTTGGTGATCGGTCAGTGCAGGCATCTGCGCACACCTCCGGGCACGGGGTTCCGGCAGGCGGGGACGCCGCCGGCGGCCGAGGCGAAGCGCGGCACGGACCGGCCCCGGCGGGGGGATTCCGTGGAAACCCCGCCTCGATGTCCCATTTCAGCGCTTTCACGGGAAGAGTCAAGACATGCCAGGGGTGGCGTTCGGCAAATTCTGGACGGCCCTCAGGCGCCCTCCCGGTGCCGCCCTTGCGATCCGGCGCCCTGCGGCTCGTCGCCGCGCGTCCGGGCATCGGCCCAGGCGGCGTGGTGGCGCGCCGCCCAGCCGCGGTCCACCCGCCCTGTCAGCATCCCGGTGAGCGCGTCACGGTCCCGTAGCGCCTCCCACAGGTGCCCGGCCGTCACCACCACGACGACGAGGAAGAGCCAGTCGTGGACGAACGTGGCTCCCGTCCGCCACCGGTCGCCCCACGGGTCCGGGAACGTCATGATCTCGCCGGTGCCGAGCATGACGAGGATCGCGCCCGCCGTGAACGCCGCATTGAGCTTCTGCCCGGCGTTGAACTTGCCCACCGGCAGGATGCCCCGCCCGCCCTGCACGGCCCTCCGGTCGCTGCGTCTGAGCCATTCCCAGTCGTGTGGGGCGAATCTGTTCAACCGCCCGAGGTCGGCCCTGAACGCGCGTGACAGCAGGCCCAGCACGATCGGCACGGGCAGCGCGAACCCGCACCACACGTGGACGGTCTTGACCATCTCCCTGCGGCCCACCAGCGTCGACAGGACCGGCAGGTAGAGCAGTGCCGCGGTCAGCAGGCAGACAAGCATCAAGAGCGCGGTCGCATGGTGGATCGATCGCTCCGCCCGCGTGAACCGCAGCAGCCAACGCGACGCACCCGCCTCCGGGGCCTCCTCGTGCCCGCGCGTGTCATGTCGGTGCATCGTTACGCCCGTTCGACCGTCCGACCCAGGCGTCCACGTCGTAACCGAGGTTCTCCCAGTAGCCGGGCTCCACCTTGTTGGTCAGTTCGATGCCGCTGAGCCACTTCAGCGACTTGTAGCCGTACATGGGCGCCACGTAGAGGCGCGTCGGGCCGCCGTGATCGTGGGTCACCGGCTTGCCGTCCATCTGGGTCGCCACAAGGACGTCCCTACGGCGTGCCTGTTCCAGCGTGAGCGACTCGGTGTAGACGCCGTCGAACGACGTGAACCGCACCGCGCGGGCCTGCGGTGACACACCGACCGCGTCCAGCAGATCGGGCAGGGCGACTCCCACCCAGTGCACATCCGGCACCCGCCAGCCCGTCACGCATTGGAAATCGCGGTCGATGGTCGTCTGGGGAAGCCGCGCCAGATCAGCCAGCCGGAACGCCTGCGGCTTGTTGACGAGGCCACTAACGGTCACGCGGTGGGTCGCGGCGCTGTGCCGCTTCACACCGTCCGTGACGGAGTAGTAGCGAAAACCGCCCGCGGCCGGCAGGACGTCCCCGATCGGGCCGACCGGTGCCAGCGTCCGGCTCACCTTGTCCTGGACGGACGCTCCCACGGCGACCCCCGCGACGCCGAGACCGAGCATCCCCAGCACGACACGCCGCCCGACCGGGCTGCCCTGTGTCCGCTCCTCCTCGTTCACCACTTCATTCGAGCACCGTGCGGCCGCGCCTGCCAGGGCCGCGCCGCGCCCGTAAGACTTCTGACAGATCCGAGGGCCGCCCTAAGCTGATGCCATGGCCACGAAGGTTCAACTCGCACAGCGTCCGGAAGCCGACGAGCTGCTCGGACGCAGCCCGCTGGCGGCGCTGGTGGGCATGCTGCTCGACCAGCAGATCCCGATGGAGTGGGCTTTCTCCGGCCCGTACACCATCACGCAGCGGCTCGGCTCCGACGACCTGGACGCGCACGAGATCGCCGCCTACGACCCGGAGCGGTTCGCCGCGGTGCTGTCGGAGAAGCCCGCCGTCCACCGCTACCCCGGGTCGATGGCCAAGCGCGTCCAGCAGCTGTGCCAGTACCTCGTGGACAACTACGACGGCGACGCCGAGAAGGTGTGGAAGGGCGTCGACAGCGGCAAGGAGCTGTTCAAGCGCCTGAACGGCCTGCCCGGGTTCGGCAAGCAGAAGGCGCAGATCTTCCTGGCGCTGCTGGGCAAGCAGTACGGCGTCCGGCCCGAGGGCTGGCGCGAGGCCGCCGGCGCCTACGGCGAGGAGGGCTCGCACCGCTCCGTCGCCGACATCACTGGCCCGGAGTCCCTGGCGCAGGTGAGGGCCTTCAAGCAGGAGCAGAAGGCCGCCGCCAAAGCCGCCAAGTAGCCGCGCCGTGGGGGCGCCGAGCCGGAGACACACCCGGACTAGGGAAGTTGACGCGCGGTGACGCCGGAGGGTCGTAACATCTCCTACTCGCCGTCCGGACGGGCCGCCTCGCGCGTCCCGTGCGGCGGTGTCCGAATCCGGTGCGTTCGTCCGGGACCGAAGGGACAACGATGTTCAGCAGGGGTTCCGTACACGCCGAACCATCGGGATGATGAATACCTGACTCCGACCGGTGTTGTGATGGAGGCGGGAGCGCTAGCCTGCTCCCATTCACTCATAGTGATGAAAACTTGCCGCGCGGTACGGGACCCTCTGGGGCGGAGGTGTTGTCCATGAGCACCGAGACGTCCGTTCCGCATCCCCGCGTTTCAGGGGTGGAGGGCAGGCCCATGGATGCGTCCGACGCCGCGCTGTACGCGACCTTGCTGAAGGAAGGCCCCGGCGGGCTGGCGTTCTTCGACCCCGACCTGCGCTGCCGCAAGGCCAACGACGCCTTGGCCGCGCTCCTCGGCGTGCCGGCGCGCGAGCTTCTACAGCACAGACCGTCCGAGGTGCTGCCCGAGGCGCTCGGCGCGGCCTTCGAGACGGCGCTGCGGAAGGTCATCGACGAGGACCGCTCCGTCAGCGATCTGGACCTCGTGGTCCCGGCCGGCGAGGCCCCCGGAGGCGCCGCCTCCGACCCGGCGCCCGGCGCCGCGCCGGGCGTCGCCACGGCCGTCGAGGAGCGCATCCTCGCCTGCACGTGGCTGCCCGCCAGGGACGCCGAGGGCGCCCAGACGGGCGTCGTCCTCACCGCCCTGGACGTGACCGAGCGTCGCCGGGCCGAAGAGGTCATCCGACGCAAGGAGCAGCGCTACCGCTCGCTCGTGGAGGCCAGCGCCCAGGTCGTGTGGGTCGCCGCACCGGCGGGCGGCGTGATCGACGACGCGCCCGAGTGGCGCGCGATCACCGGGCAGACGCCGGACGACTACGCCGTCGGCGGCTGGCTGTCGGTGGTGCACCCCGAGGACCGGCCCCGCATCGAGTCGGTCTGGCAGGAGTGCGTCGAGGAGAACCGGGTCTTCGAGACCAACTACCGCATCCGCACCAAGAGCGGCACCTACCGCCACTTCGACGTGCGGGCCGTGCCCATCTGGCAGGGCGACACGGTCATCGAGTGGGTCGGCGCCAACACCGACGTGACCGGCCAGCGCGAGGCCGAGGAGATGCGCGGCAGGCTGACCGAGCAGCTGTCGGCGGCCGCGCTGCGCACCGCGCGCCTGCAGCAGGCCACCTCGATGCTGGCCGAGGCCCTGACGGTCTCCCAGGTCGTCCAGGTCATCACCGAGGTCGGACGGTCCGCCATCGGCGCCGACTACTCCGCCGTGGCGCTGCTGGACGACGACAAGCTGCGCCTCAGCATCGTGACGCCGTCCCAGCCGGGCTCGGAGAGCGAGACCAGCCCCGCCTCCCGCGACGACATCAAGGTCAGTGACCAGACCGTGATGTCGGTGGCGGTGCGGGAGAGCCGGCCGTTCCTGGCCGAGCATCCCGACAGCCTGCGCCTGCAGCTCGGCCACGGCGAGCGCGACCTGTTCGCCCAGCACACCGAGGAACGCGCCTGGGTGGGCCTGCCGCTGCTGGCCGCGGGCGCCCCGATCGGCGCGCTCCGCTTCTCCTTCACCCGGCCCAGGGAGATCACCGAGGAGGAGCGGGTCTTCCTGGAGGCGCTGGCCGGTCAGTGCGCCCTCGCCGTCGAGCGGGCCCTGCTGTTCGAGCGCGAGCACCGCACCGCCGAGGAGCTCCAGCGCAGCCTCCTGCCGAGCGACCTCCCGCAGCTGCCCAGCATGGTCCTGGCGGCCCGCTACAACCCGGCCACGCGCCACGTCCAGGTCGGCGGCGACTGGTACGACGTGTTCCGGCTCCCCGACCGCCGGCTCGCCGTCGGCGACGTCATGGGCAAGGGCGTGCTCGCCGCGGCCGGAATGGGACGCGTCCGCAACGCCCTGCGCGCGCTCGCGCTGAACGACCCGCGCCCCGCCGCCGTCCTGGCCGGCCTCGACCGGCTGTTCAGCGCCACCGAGGACGAGGAGCAGTTCACCACGGTCGCGTACGTCGTCATCGACCCCGAGACCGGGCAGGGCGAATTCAGCAACGCGGGCCACCCGCCGCCCCTGCTGATCTCCCAGGATTCGCCCGCGCGCGTCAGTTCGCTGGAGCCCGGCACGCCCCTCGGCTGGCCCAGCCAGCGGCAGCAGACAAGTTTTTCCATCGAGACCGGCAACACTGTGGTGTTCTATTCCGATGGACTTGTGGAGAACCGTAGGCGTGGGGTGGACGCCGGGCTGGACGAGCTTGTCGCCGTGGCCGCGGACGCCCCACCTGAAGTGGTAGGAGATCCCGAGAGACTCGTCGACTTCCTGGTCGATCGGATGCTTGCCGGATACGAGCAGGTGGACGATGTGACCGTGCTCGCCCTGCACGTCCCGCCCGAGCCCGCGTGAAAACCGCCTGAGACCGCGTCAAGACGGAGTAGCACGTTCGAAGGACCGTCCCGCGCCCTCTAAGGTGGAGTGTTACCGGGTAGGACTCCAGGGCGGAATGCGCAGCAGTGCCAGAATGCTTGACCCAGACAGAGCGGGTACGCTGCGGTCCCGCACCGGTGGTCCGCTCCGTGTGTGGTCCCACCCAGTGTGAGGCCGGGCCCGTCAGGGCACTTGGGTCAACCAAGCCACACGTTCGTTCGAGAGGTATTTGTGTCGCCTGCTAGCTCGACCTCGAAAGCGTCGGATCTGCACGATCACGTCATCGCGCAACTGATCGAGCGTGGACGGTCCCAGGGTTACCTCGAAGCCGACGACGTACGCCGTACGTTCGAGGAGGCCGACATCCCCGTGTCGAAGGCCTCCAGCATTTTGCGGAGCCTCAGCAAGGAGGGTGTGACCGTCATGGTGAGCGCTGCCGACTCAGCGGCGCCCAAGCGCCCGCGCAAGCGCGCGGCGCAGGCGGCGCGCAAGCCCAGGACCGCCGCCGCCGCGAAGGAGCAGCCCGACACGGTGACCGCCGTGGTCGGCGACGACGCGCCGGAGGAGGCCGCCGCCGAGCCGCGCCCGGCCGCCGCCAAGCCCGCGCCCAAGAAGCCCGCGCCCGCCAAGGGCGCCAAGACGAAGAAGGCCGCGCCCGCCAAGAAGGCCGCCGCCGCCGTCAAGAGCGCGCCCGCCAAGGCCGCGCCGGCCAAGAAGAGCGAGGGCCCCGAGGTCGACGACGAGGTCGAGGTCGACCTCGACGAGGACCTCGCCGACCTCGACGTCGAGCTGGAGGACGACACGGCCGCCGAGGTCGAGGAGCCCGAGGCCGACGAGGAGGAGGCCCCGGCGGCGCCCGCCGCCAAGGCCGCCCCCGCCGGGAAGGGCGCCGAGGGCGCCGCCCCGGCCGAGGAGGAGGGCTTCACCCTCGGCGACGACGACGAGGACGCGCCCGCCCAGCAGATCGCCGCCGCCGGCGCCACCGCCGACCCGGTGAAGGACTACCTCAAGCAGATCGGCAAGGTCCCGCTGCTCAACGCCGAGCAGGAGGTGGAGCTCGCCAAGCGCATCGAGGCCGGGCTCTTCGCCGAGGAGCGCCTCGCCGTGTCCGCCGCCGCGATGTCCGAGGAGGACCTCGAGGACTTCGAGTGGATCGCCGAGGACGGCCGCCGCGCCAAGAACCACCTCCTGGAGGCCAACCTCCGCCTGGTGGTGTCGCTGGCCAAGCGCTACACGGGGCGCGGCATGCTGTTCCTGGACCTCATCCAGGAGGGCAACCTCGGCCTGATCCGCGCCGTCGAGAAGTTCGACTACACCAAGGGCTACAAGTTCTCCACGTACGCCACCTGGTGGATCCGGCAGGCGATCACCCGCGCGATGGCCGACCAGGCCCGCACCATCCGCATCCCGGTGCACATGGTCGAGGTCATCAACAAGCTGGCCCGCGTGCAGCGCCAGATGCTCCAGGACCTGGGCCGCGAGCCCACCCCGGAGGAGCTGGCCAAGGAGCTCGACATGACCCCGGAGAAGGTCGTCGAGGTCCAGAAGTACGGGCGCGAGCCCATCTCGCTGCACACCCCGCTGGGCGAGGACGGCGACAGCGAGTTCGGCGACCTCATCGAGGACTCCGAGGCGATCGTCCCCGCCGACGCGGTCAGCTTCACGCTGCTGCAGGAGCAGCTCCACTCCGTCCTCGACACGCTCAGCGAGCGCGAGGCCGGCGTGGTGTCGATGCGGTTCGGCCTCACCGACGGCCAGCCGAAGACCCTGGACGAGATCGGCAAGGTGTACGGGGTGACCCGGGAGCGCATCCGGCAGATCGAGTCCAAGACCATGTCGAAGCTGCGTCACCCGTCCCGGTCGCAGGTCCTGCGCGACTACCTGGACTGATCGTTCGACCTGAGGGAGCAGGGCCCCGCGCGCACGCGCGAGGCCCTGTTCTCGTCATGCCGGTGGCGGCTCGCGTTCCGTGCTCGCCCGCCGGCCGGTGCCGGGACGTCAGTCGTGCAGGACGACGTCCAGGTCGGTGCCGTTCAGCTCGACCGTGTGGCCGAGGTCGGCGACGGCCTTGAGCAGCTCGTCGGGGGTGCGCGGCGCGGCGCCCGCCTTGAGGAGGTCGTGGGCGATCTTCCCGCGGGTCGCCTTGGCCATGTGGCTGACGACGGTCCGCTTGGGGACGCCGCCGGTGACGCGCTCCCGGAACACGCGGACGGCGACGGCCGGCTGCGGCGCCTTCCACACCGACGCGTACGGGCCGGAGCGCATGTCCACGACCAGGTCGTCCTCCAGCCGCAGCGCCTTGCTCATCGCCGGGCGCCACAGCGTCCCCAGGCGGCCCGTGGGCGGCAGCGACACGCCCATGGCCAGCCGGTAGGGCGGGACCCGGTCGGTGAGCCTCAGCGCACCCCACAGGCCCGAGAAGACGATGATCTGCGCGGCGGCCGCGTCCGGGTCCAGGTCGGGAAGGTCGAGGTTGTCGTAGAGGACGCCGGTGTAGAGCCGCGCGGCGGGGAGCGTGGGCGCCTCCCGCAGCGCCTTGTTCCGGGCCAGCGCCTCGTCCGCCTGGCCGGCCGGCAGCCCGAGCACGTCGGCGGCGTCGCGCCGCTTGCACGCCCTGGTGAGACCCGCGAGGACCCGCTTGCGCGTCGGGGTGAGCCCGGGGAAGCTCAGCGAGGCCAGGTCGAGGGGCGGGCCGTCCCCGTCGGTAGCCTTCTTCTCCGACGGCGGCAGCAGGATGTGCACGATCCCCCCGAAAGCGGTGACAGATGGCGGCGCGGTCTCTGGAGACACGGTTGGGCGAGCTCGTCGCTGAGGCGTGGCCCGCGCCGTCCACCCAGGATATTGGCGGCTGGGTGCTGCGCCATGCCGAAGGAGTGACCAAGCGGGCCAACTCCGTCCTGCCCCTGGCAGACCCGGGGGACGTGGGCCGGGCCGTGGACGAGGCTGAGCGCTTCTATGGCGCGCTGGGGCTGCCGACGGTGTTCTCTGTGGACGCCCAGGCGCGGCCTGAGGGGCTCGACGCGCTCCTGGAGGGGCGGGGCTACGAACTGGTCGATCCGACGATCGCGATGGTCGCCGACCTGGCCGCCCCCTACGAACGGGACGGGGCCGACATCACGGAGGCGCCGTCGCGGGAGTGGCTCGACCTGTGGTGGTCGGTGGACGGCCGGTACGACCATCAGCTGCCGATGGCGGAGAAGATCCTCACCGGTGTGGGCGCCGGATACGCGTCCCTGGACGGCCTCGCCGTCGGACGAGGCGTCCCGCAGGGGGAGTGGCTCGGCGTCTACGCCATGGCCGTCGCGCCTGAAGCGCGCAGGCAGGGGCTGGGGCGCCGCGTGCTGCGGGCCCTCCTCGGCTGGGGACGCGAGCAGGGGTGCGAACGGGCGTATCTGGTCGTCGTTGAGCGGAACGCGCCGGCGAGGGCGATGTACGCGGCGGAAGGGTTCGTTCCGGCGGGCGGCTATCACTATCGAGTGAAGAATGTCACTCCGGGGTGAGAACCATGTGGATGGAGTGATCCGGCCCATGGTCAGAGGCAATTTCACTACGCTGTGCGATTGTCTAATTACTCTCTGAAGTCATGCCCTCTTTGGGGACTCGGCGGAGCGCCGCGGGGTGAAATGCGAACGGCGGCCACCGTTGCCGGTGACCGCCGTTCCTGGGGTTTCTATGGGGAGATCTACCGCTCCTCGGGGGACGCGGTGGCCGGGGTTTCGGTAAGCCGGTCGGTCTCGTCCTGTATGTCGGCCCCGTTGGCTCGCAGCGCCTCTGAGTACTTGCGTCCGTGGTGGGCGCAGAACAGAAGGTCGCCGCCGCCTACAAGGACAGCACGGACGTAGGCCTGGGCGCCGCAGCGGTCGCATCGGTCGGCGACGGTCAGCGGCTTGGTTGGGGCAAGGGCTCCAGTCACGGCACCTTCCTCATGCTCGGGGTCGGTACTTAGGACAACATCTAACCCGACGCTGGCGTTCCCAACCTGGTTCTTCGTACGCCCACAGCAGAATGGCCCAATAAGTGACCGAGGTCACATTAGGCGTCGTCCCATCGGAACAGGCGCACGGCGATCAACGCGCCGACCACCGCAACCCCCAGCAGAACGGCGATTTGGGGCAGTGCAGAGGACGGACCGAGCCCGCGTCCCATCACGTTGAGCATCCCTTCGTTGAGATACCTCAGCGGGAAGATGTAGGACAGCGCCTTCATCCAGCCCGGTGACGCGTCCAGCGGGAAGAAGGACCCGCCCAGGAACGCCATGGGCAGGACGACCAGCTGTGTCACCGCCTGGGCCGTCTCCTGCGTCTTGGCCCACGCGCCGATCAGCATCCCGATCGACAGGAAGGCCAGCACGCCCGCTATCACCATCGGGATGGCCATCCACCAGGCGCCGCTGAGCTGCAGCCCGAACATCGGCAGTTGCGCCACCAGCACGAACAAGGCGAACTGTACGAGCGCGATGGCCAGGCTGACCGCGACACGTGCGGCGAACACGGTGGGTATCGGGGCAGGGGAGAGCTGGAGCCGGCGCAAGATGCCCTTGGTCCGCCACGTCACCAGCGTCTGGGAGGCCCCGAAGACGCCCGCCGAGGCCAGCGCCCAGCCGAGCAGGCTCGGCGTGAAGAACTGGATGGCCTTGAGCGAGTCGTCCTCCACCTGCTGCGTGGCCAGCGTGTAGGCGGGCGGCTTACCGGTCGCCGCCTGATTGGCCGACTGGACGATCGAGTCCATCAGCCCCCGCACCGTCCCCGACTTGACCTGGTCGGTGGCCGAGTAGTGCACGACCAGCTCGGTCCCGCGCTGCTCGACGACGGCGTCCGCGTCGCCCTTCTCCACCTTGCGCAGCGCGGCGGCGCGGTCGGACGTCCTGGTGACCTTCAGGACCTTGGCGAGCTGGTCGGCCCCCTGCGTGACGGCGCCGTCCAGGATCGGTGCCTTGCCGACCTCCAGAACGGTGACCTTCGACGTCGTCTGGTGACCGAAGATGCCACCGAAGATGACCAGGAACATCAGGGGGAACAGCACGGTGAAGAACAGCGCGGTCCGGTCCCGCCTGAAGCCGAGGAGCATCGCCCGGGACAGGCTCTTGAAGCTCTGGTAGGTGCTCACGCCCGGTACTCCCGTCCGGTGAGGTCCAGGAAGACGTCCTCAAGGGTGGCGCCGCGGATCTGGACGCCGTCCAGGGCGTTCTTGGCCGCCATGGCCGCGACCACGGCCGACGGGTCGCGCGTGGAGATGGTCAGCGAGACGCCGTCGTCGGCGGCCTCGTCCGCGCCCGGCAGGAGGCGGGCGTCGTCCACGCCGAGCATGCCGCTGGCCACGCTGATGCGCGCGGGGGCGTCCAGGCCGCGCACCAGCACCGCCGGCGGGCCGAGCCGCAGGATCCTGCCCGCGTCCATGATGGCGACGCGGTCGCAGAGGATCTCGGCCTCGTCCATGTAGTGCGTGGTCAGCACGACTGTGCGGCCCTCGGTGTTGATCTGGCGCAGCAGGTCCCAGAGGTTGCGGCGGGCCTGCGGGTCCAGGGCGGCGGTGGGCTCGTCCAGGAACACCAGTTCCGGATCGTGCACGAGCGCGCACGCGATGGACAGGCGCTGCGCCTGCCCGCCCGACAGCTTCTCCACCCGGACGTCGGCCTTGTCGGCCAGCCCCACCAGCTCCATCATCGCGTCGGCCTTCGCTGCCGGGACGCCGTAGAGGGAGCCGAACGTCTGCAACTGCTCGCGGGTGGTCAGCCGCTCGAAGAACGACGACGCCTGCAGTTGGACGCCGATCCTGGGCAGCAGCTTCGGGTTGCGCGGCCACGGGGAGAGGCCCAGCACCGAGACGTCCCCCTCGTCCGCCTCGCGCAGCCCCTCGATGATCTCCAGCGTCGTCGTCTTCCCCGCGCCGTTCGGGCCGAGGATGCCGAAGAACTCGCCCTCCTCGACCCCGAACGTCACCCCGTCCACGGCCCGGACGTCCCCGTAGCGTTTACGGAGGCCCGTGGCCTCGATCGTTTGCACCATGCAGAGGACAGTAAGGAGCGGAGTGTCTACCGCACACCCACCTAAAGGTGGACGTTAAGGTCTAGAAGTGGAGGGCGGGGCACGCCCGGCGGGCCGCGGCGCGGCCGCGCGGCGAGCCGCCCGGGGGACCGGCGCGCGACCGCGGCCGGGACGCACGGAACGCCCGCGGCGGCGAGCCTCCGGCCGCAATGTCGGCGCCCGGGGGTACCCTGCTGCCGACCGTCCTACCCCCGAGGAGCGCACGCACGTTGACCGCCGCGACCGCCGAAGCGACAACAGAAGACCCGCACGGCTACTCCGCACGGCACCTGTCGGTGCTGGAGGGGCTGGAGGCCGTCCGGAAACGGCCCGGCATGTACGTCGGGTCGACCGACAGCAGGGGCCTCGCCCACTGCCTGTGGGAGATCGTCGACAACTGCGTCGACGAGGCCCTCGCCGGCTACTGCACCCACATCAGCGTGACGCTCCACGCCGACGGATCCTTCGAGGTGGGCGACAACGGCCGCGGCATCCCGGTCGACCTGGAGCCCAAGACGGGGCTGCCGGGCGTCGAGCTGGTCATGACGCGGCTGCACGCGGGCGGCAAGTTCGGCGGCGTCTCCTACACCGCGTCCGGCGGGCTCCACGGCGTGGGGGCGTCCGTGGTCAACGCCCTCTCGGCGCGGCTGGACGTGGAGGTCGACCGCGACGGGTACACCCACGCGATCAGCTTCCGGCGCGGGCTTCCCGGCGAGTTCGCCGACGAGGGGCGGCCCAACGCCCGGTTCAAGAAGAAGTCGGGGCTGCGGCAGGTCCGCAAGGTCGCCAAGAAGACCACCGGCACCCGTGTCCGCTTCTGGCCCGACCTCCAGATCTTCCTGAAGGACGCCACGGTCGAGCAGGAGCTCGTCCTCGACCGGATGCGGCAGACCGCGTTCCTCATCCCCGGCCTCACCATCGACGTCCGCGACGAGCGCGGCGAGGAGGTCGTCGACGAGACGTTCCGGTTCGACGGCGGCATCAGCGAGTTCTGCACCTACCTGGCCAAGGACGCCCCGCTCGTCGACGTGCTGCGGCTGCGGGGCCGCGGCCACTTCACCGAGACCGTCCCCGTCCTGGACGACCAGGGCCACCTGACCCCCACCGACGTCGAGCGCGACCTCGAGGTCGACATCGCGCTGCGCTGGGGCACCGGCTACGACACGATCACCAAGTCGTTCGTCAACGTCATCGCCACCCCGAAGGGCGGCACCCACGTGCGGGGCTTCGACCGCGCCGTGCTGAAGGTGCTCAACGAGCAACTCCGCGCGACCAAGCTGCTGAAGAACGGCGACGAGGACGTCATCAAGGAGGACGTCCTGGAGGGCCTCACCGCGGTGGTGACCGTTCGGCTGCCGGAACCGCAGTTCGAGGGCCAGACCAAGGAGGTCCTCGGCACGTCCGCGGCGACCCGCATCGTGTCCCAGGTCGTCCTGCGCGAGCTGCGCGCCGTCTTCGAGAACCCGTCGCGCGGGCAGAAGCAGCCGCTCCGGGCCGTCCTGGAGAAGGTCGTCGGCGCGGCCAAGACCCGCATCGCCGCCCGCACGCAGCGCGACAACCAGCGGCGCAAGAACGCCCTGGAGAACTCGGCGCTGCCGGCCAAGCTCGTCGACTGCCGCACCACCGACGACCGCAGCGAGCTGTTCATCGTCGAGGGCGACTCGGCGCTCGGCACCGCCAAGCTCGCCCGCAACTCCGAGTTCCAGGCGCTGCTGCCGATCCGCGGCAAGATCCTCAACGTGCAGAAGGCGTCCGTCGCGGACGTGCTGAAGAACGCCGAGTGCGCCGCGATCATCCAGGTGCTCGGCGCCGGTTCGGGCCGCACCTTCGACGTGGAGGCGGCCCGCTACGGCCGCGTCGTGATCCTCGCCGACGCCGATGTCGACGGCGCGCACATCCGCACCCTGCTGCTCACGCTCTTCCACCGCTACATGCGGCCGATGCTGGAGGCGGGGCGGGTGTTCTCCGCCGTCCCGCCGCTGCACCGCATCGAGCTGATCAAGCCGAAGAAGGGCCAGGACAAGTACATCTACACCTACTCCGACGCCGAGCTGCGCAAGCGGCTCGTCGAGCTGGAGCGCAAGGGCCAGCGCTGGAAGGAGCCGATCCAGCGGTACAAGGGCCTCGGTGAGATGGACGCCGACCAGCTCGCGGAGACCACGCTCGACCCCCGGCACCGGGTGCTCCGGCGCGTCCGCATCGAGGACGCGGAGGAGGCGGCGAAGGTGTTCGAGCTGCTGATGGGCAGCGAGGTCGCGCCGCGCCGGGCGTTCATCACCGCCGGCGCCACCGAGCTCGACGTCGAGCGCATCGACGCCTGACCGGCGCGGTGGCGGGGGGCGGGGCCGTTCCCGTGGTGGACGGCCCCGTGACGACGTGGATCAGTCGCCGATCTTGAGGTTGCGGAACGTCTGGACGGGGTCCGGCGCGCTCCGGGCGGTCAGGGCGTTCGCCGACTGGTAGGGCGCGGTGGCCATGTAGAGCTGGAACGACGCCGCGTTGTTGCCCGACGCGGACGGCAGCCCGGCCTTCCAGTCGATCACCGGGCCGAAGATGCCGCAGCCGCTGGTCTTCGGCACCGCGAAGGTGGTGTCCTCGGTCGGCATCTGCAGGATGGGCGGGTTGTTGAACGGGTCGGTGTAGTCGCCCTCCGTCACGACCGTGATCTTGTTGAAGTCGATGCCGAGGTTGAGCTTCAGCGGGTCCTTGTTCGATCCGATGAAGCAGCCGTTGCCGATCGCGTCGTTGATCAGCTTGATCTTCAGGTTGATCCCGGTCGTCGGGAGGTTGAAGTCGAACCCGCCCGCGTACTTCGCCTGGACCTGCACCTTGTTGTAGGGCAGGCCGTCCCAGCCGGCGATCGGGAAGCCGAGCAGCCCGAGGACGCCGCCGGGGACCGTCATCGGCTTGCCGGTCATCTTCACGCTGGTGTACTCGGCCGGGTCGGACCACGATGACTGGACCGCCTGGATGACGGTCCGCATCGGCTGGGTGATCTCCTGGGTGAGACCGCCGAGTTTCATCGAGCCGCCGGTCACGACCAGCTGCAGGCAGGTCGCGAGGGCCGGGTCCTGCCCGGCGGGCAGCGGCGGGCACTGCTCGGCGAAGTCGAACTTCGGCACGTCCGGCGGCAGGTCCTGCGGGGCCGCGAGCGGGGCGGTGCCGGGGGCCTGCGGCGCGGCGGCCTGGGCGGGGGCCGCGGCCAGTCCGAGCGCGAGGCCGACGGGCGCCGCCGCGAGGGCGGCGCGGGAGAGGAGTTTCACAGGCATGGAGCCTTTCTCGGGGGATGCTGCGGGGACGGCTCGTTGGAGCGGTCCACGCAAGGAACCACGATTCAAAAACAAGATCGTGTCTAATAGCAAGATCGCTAACTCGGCCACATGCGGCCAGGTTCCGGAGCCTCCACCCGGGGGTGGAGAGCGGGTCTACAGCCGTGCGCCGATCCGCGCGGGAGCCGCGGGCACCTAGCGTCAGGGCATGCACACGCAGGACCGCGTTCCTCCAGCCCCCCTGCCGCCGGCGCTCCGCGCGGACCTGCCCGCCCGGCTCGCACGGGCTACCGTCGGACCGTGAACGGCAAGGTGGTGGCACCGGAGCGGCTCATCCGGCTGCTCATCGTCGGCATGCTCGCGATGTGGGGCCTGATCGCGTACGTCCGGGGGCTGCTGCACGGGGACCCCGCTCCGGCCCTGCACGGCGACGGCCTGGCCCTCGTCGTCCTCAACGCGGTGATGTTCGCTCTCCTCGGGGCCGGGCTTGTGCTGGACCGCTGGGACGGCTCGCGCCTGCGGAGGCCGGGGCTCGCCCTCCTGCTGCTGTCCGTGGCGGCGGCGATGGCGCTGTACGCGATCGCGCCGCACGCCGGCGGCGGGTTCTTCTTCTGCATGGCCGGCCTGTGGGTGCTGCTCCTGCGGCTGCCGCTGCCGGTGGGCATCGCGGTGAGCGCGCTGACGGTCGCCACGATCGCCGCGCTGGGGGAGGCGTTCCGGCCGGGCGGGGCCGACCTCGGCCTGATGTCGGCGTTCGCCGGCCTCACGCTGGGCGCCGTCGCCAGCCGCCAGGGCGCCGCCGCGCAGGAGGCCAGCCGGCGGGCCGAGGCGGCCAACGCCGTCCTCGCCGAACGGTCGCGCATCGCCCGCGAGATCCACGACATCCTCGCGCACTCGCTGTCGGCGCAGATCGTCCACCTGGAGGGAGCGAGGCTGCTCCTCTCGCGGGACGGTGACCGTGTCCAGGCACTGGACCGCGTAGAGCGCGCGCGGAACCTCGCCCGCTCTGGCCTGGAGGAGACAAGGCGTGCCCTTGCCACCCTCCGTGGAGAGATACCGGAGCCCAAAGAGGTGCTGGCCGAACTCGCTGAGGAGTTCTACGCGAGCACGGGCCGTCCTTGCGACGTACAAGTGACTGGTGTGCCGCGCGAACTCTCGCCCCAAGCCGGCCTGGCGGTCGTCCGCACCGCGCAGGAGGCGCTTACTAACGTCCGCAAACACGCCCCCGGCGCGCGCGCACAGGTCACCTTGCGCTACCTGCCCGACAAGGTGGAACTCGAAGTGACCGACAGCGGCGGCACCGAATCGGTCATCGAGCTGGGCGGCGGCGGATACGGCCTCGTCGGCATGCGGGAGCGCGCCGAACTGATCGATGGGACCCTGGACACCGGTCCGGACGGCACGGGGTTCCGTGTGTCCCTCCAGGTTCCGGCGTGACGGGAGACGCGGTGAGCACGAGAATCCTGATCGTCGACGACCAGACCGTGGTGCGCGAGGGCCTCGTCCTGCTCCTCGAACTGCTCCCGGGCATCACCGTCGCCGGCGCCTGCGGCGACGGTGAGCAGGCGGTCGCGCTGGTCGACGAGCTGCGGCCCGACGTCGTCCTGATGGACCTGCGGATGCCGCGCATGGACGGCGTCGAGGCGACCCGCCGCATCAAGCAGGCCCATCCCGAGGTCGGGATCGTCGTCCTCACCACCTACGCCGACGACGACTCGATCTTCGCCGCGCTGCGCGCCGGGGCCCGCGGCTACCTCACCAAGGACGCCGGCGCCGACGAGATCGCCCGCGCCGTCGACGCCGTCCGCGACGGCGCGTCCCAGCTCGATCCGGCCGTCCAGCGCCGCCTGGTCGAGGCCGTCGCCGCGGGCGAGCGCCCCCGCCGCGCCGGGCTGCCCGACGGCCTGACCCGCCGCGAGGCCGAGGTCCTGACCCTGATCGCCCAGGGCCGCTCCAACGCCGAGATCGCGGGCGACCTGTTCATCTCCGAGGCCACCGTGAAGACCCACATCAACAACCTGTTCGCCAAGGCGAACCTCCGCGACCGCGCCCAGGCCGTCACCTACGCCTACCGCAACGGCCTGACCGGCTGATCCTCGGTCATCGTCCGGCAAGGCATCGGTCAAACCCGGCACCGGCGTGTCGCCGCGGCCCCACGATGAGGACCGTGCTGAGAACCTGCATGATCGCGGACTACCTGCGCCCTTACGCGCAATGGCGTATCGACCGGCCCGGCCCTCGCAACGCCCGCGCCGCGATCGGCCTCATCGACGCGGCCGCCTACGTGGCGCACCTGGACGAGAGCTCCCGCGTCATCGTCCGGATGGCAATCGCCGGCTGCTTCGCCCTGGGCCGCTTCAACCCGGGCGTCGAGGGCGAGGAGATCATCCGCGGCTGGCACTACGACGACGACACCGGCGGCCCGGCCGACCTGCTGGAGGCCCTCGCCGCCTCCGCCGAACGCGGCCTGCAGCCCCGCCCCGCCGAGGCGGAAAGCACCCCGGCGTAACTCGATCAGATGTGATTCCGCCGCTGTCATTCGCCGGTGTAATTACATCGGCGCCCCGGGGAGACCAAGCGAACGCTTGGTAAGCTCCGCCCCATGCCGTCCCAGGAACACATGAAGCAGGCGCTCCAGACCTACGTGGACGCCTTCAACGCCGCCGACGTCGCGACCGTGACCGGCCTCTACGCCGACGACGCCGTCATCGAGGACCCGGTCGGCCACCCCGAGATCACCGGCCGCGCCGCCATCGAGGAGTTCTACACGAACGCAGTCGCCAGCGGCGCCAAGCTCACGCTGGACGCCCCCATCCGCGGCTCCCACGGCGACCGCGCCGCGATGGCCTTCACCATCGACGTCCCCGGCATGCGCGTGCGCGCCATCGACGTCATGACCTTCAACGCGGACGGTAAGATCGCCCGCATGGACGCCCACTGGGGTCCCGACGACATCGAGACCTGACCTCGCCCGCGCCCGCACGGCGCCCGTGATCTGACCGACCCGGTCCCCGGAACGGTGATCACGGGTGTTACTCTCCATACCAAACCTTTTGGTATGGAGGTGGGGCATGGTGGACTCCGGAGCCTGGCTGGACGAGGGGCTCGTCCTGCTCGCCGAGCAGGGCGCCCCGGCGGTGACCCTCCAGCAGATGTGCGAGCGCATGAACCTGTCGAAGGGCGCCTTCTACCACCACTTCGGCTCGATGCCGAAGTTCCGGGCGCGGCTCCTCGCCCACTACGAGGAGCGCTACACCACCGCGCTCATCGATGTGGTGGAGGAGACCGCCGGTCCGTCCGCGCGGGAGAGGCTGGAGCGCCTCGCGCGGGAGGCGATCAGCGACGCCGGCCCGGACCTGGAGATCGCCGTGCGGGCCTGGGCGAAGCAGGACCCGCAGGCGGCGGCGACGCAGCGGCGCGTGGACGCGACCCGCCTCGCGTACCTGCGCGGCCTCTGCCGCGATGCCGGCCACGCCTCTCCCGACCGGATGGCCGAACTGCTCTACGTGGTCCTGATCGGCGGCGCGCATCTGATGCCGCCCCTTCCCGCCGCCGAGAAGCACGCCATCTACGACCTGCTGTTCCCGCTCCTGGACGCCGCGAAGTGAACCGGACGAGAGAAGAGGCCGTCATGACGCGAGAGCCACGCCCCGCCGCCCTCAGCCGCTGGACACCGCGGCTGATCCTCGCGATCGCCGTCCTCCACGTGCTGGTGGGGCTCGGCTCCGACCGCTCCCACTGGCGCGGCATCGTCTCGGAGGGCCTGTGGAACACCGTCGCCGGCGACGACGCCCGGTTGACGGCCTCCTGGTTCCTGCTCTGCGGCGTGGCGCTCTTCGGCCTGGGGCTGCTCGTCAGGCGATCCGTGATCGCCACGGGCACGGTGCCCGCCGAGGCCGGATGGCTACTGCTCGTCCTCGGCGCGCTGGTCTCGGTGCTGGAACCCGCCTCGGGCGGCTGGGCCCTGCTGGTCATCGGCGCCCTCTCCCTGGCCGCCACCCGTCGGACCGCGTCACGGGCGGGCTCAGCGGGACCGGCCCCGGAAACGGAGACCACCACCCCGCTCGGCCGCTCGTAGGTTTCGCTGGTGCCGACGCACCGCGTTCCAGGGCGGCGGACGTCCTCACAAGGCGCGCAGGCCCCGGTCGGCGAAGGCGATCAGCCATGCGAAGCTCTCGTCGATGTCGGTGCTCCATTGGAAACCGTTGGCCGCTTCCAAGGTGGCGAAACCGTGGCAGAGGCTGCGGAGCATGCGCAGGGCGTGGTTCGTGTCCGCCTCCTTGATCTCGTAGCCGTGCAGGACCGCCGAGAACGCGCTGAGCAGCCGCTGCCCCGCGGCGGCCAGCGGATCGTCCGATCCGAACGGTTCGACGCCTATCGTCGCGGCGTACCGGCCGGGGTGCGCCACGACGAAGCCGCGGAATGCGCGCGCCGCGGCCTCCAGGGCGTCGCGGCCCGCGTACCCCTGGACCGCGCCGCCGACGGCCTCGGCCGCCTCGCCCAGCGCCAGGGCCGCGATGCGGCGGTTGAGGTCTTCCTGGCCCTTCACATGCTTGTACAGGGACGGGGTGCGCACGCCCAGCCGCTCGGCCAGCATGCCCATCGTCACGTTGGCGAGGCCGACCTCGTCGGCGAGGGCGGCGCCGGCCGCGACGACGGCCGCCGGGTCCAGACCGGCCCTAGGCACGGGCGGCGTCCGAGCGGAGGAAGTCGAGCACGAGCGAGACGACCTGCTCGGGGAACTGGTCGTGCGGGTAGTGCCCGGCGCCGTCGATCATCTCCAGGCGGCCGAGGCCGGACGGCAGGTCCGCGACGACGGCGGTGCCCTCGGCGCGCGGGTCGGCCCAGTCGGGGTCGAGCGTGCCCATCACGACCAGGACCGGGCAGCGGACGTTGCCGAGTTGCGCGCCGGCGTCGGTCGGGGCGCTGCGGCCCATGGCCTGCATGGCCTTCATCCGGCCCGGCTCGCGCAGCAGGGACTCGATCCGGCCGAGCCGCTCGGGCCAGTCGGCCGGCCGCTGGCCGGGGTAGGCCACGTCGAGGTAGGAGCGCCAGAGCGGCAGGCTGCCGAACATGGCCGTGCCGAGCAGCCGCATCATGCCGCGCCGGTAGCGCTTCACCTTCAGCATGCCGCCGAGGCTGGGCGACTGCTTGCGGGTGAACGGCGCCAGCTCGACGACGGCGGTGACCAGCGAGGGCTCCAGGGCCGCGGCGATGGTGGCGGCGCCGCCGGAGACCGAGTGTCCGACGATGACGGCGGGGCCGCCCAGGTGGCGGATCAGCGCGAGCAGGTCGCCGGCGATGGCGGTGCGGCTCCACTCCGGCCAGTCGACGCTGGACTCGCCGCAGCCGCGCAGGTCGACCGCGGCGACCCGGTGGCCGGCCTCGACCAGCGACGGGATCACGGCGCGGAAGGCGTCGCGGCTGTCGCCCATCCCGTGCGCGAGGACGATCAGCGGACCGTCCCCTGTCACCTCGTAAGCGATCGTCCCGCCGTCGATGGTCAGGTACTCGGTCATGGCGCCCTCCGTTGGCTAATTGCGTTAGCTAAAAGCTAATGCAGTTAGCTAACGCTGTCAAGCACGAGACCAACGGCAGTCGGTTGTCGCCATGGCAGGGTGGGGGAGTGGCCAAGGACCCGGTGCTCTACCTGATCGCCTGCGGCGGGCGCCCCGCCGCGGAACTCCCGCCCTTCGTCGAGGAACTCCGAGGAGACGGGTGGACGGTCTGCGTGGTCTCCACACCGTCCGGCATGAAGTTCGTGGACGCCGACCGGCTGGCGGAGCTGACGGGCTTTCCCGTCCGCTCGCAGTACAAGCAGCCCGACGAGCCCGACGTGCTGCCGCCCGCCGACGCGTTCGCCGTGGTGCCGGCGACGTTCAACACCGTCAACAAGTGGGCGCACGGGATCAGCGACACGCTGGCACTCGGCCTGCTCAATGAGGGTGTCGGCTCGGGGCGTCCCATCATCGCGGCGCCGTGGCCCAACGAGGCGCTCGCCCGCCATCCCATCTTCGTCCGCAGCGTTGCCGAACTGCGCGACTGGGGCGTCACCGTCCTGCTGGACGCGGCCCGCCTGCCGACCCCCGATTCAGGCGACGACCTCAGGGGCGCCTTCCCGTGGTCCGAAATCCGGCAGAGCCTCGCCGAGCTCCGCTCCCGCCTGGGCTGAGGGCTCCGGGTTGGTCAGAACGGCTTCGGGGTGACCTCGGCGTCTGCGGCGTAGGCCGCGTCGCGGCGGGCCTCGAACGCGGCGAGCCGCTCACGGAGCGCGGACGTCACGGTCTCGTAGGCGTCGGAGTTGAGCAGCAGCCGCAGCGGCGGGTCGTCGGAGAGCACGGCCTCGATCGTCGCGTGCGCGACGCCGGACTGGCTGGCGGGCATGTCCTCCACCGGCGGCGGCGGGGTGTCCGCCGGGCCGCCCTGGTACGGGCCGCTGAGGGGGACGCGCTCGGCGGCGTCGTAGAAACTCGTCCGGACCATGCCGGGCTCGACCAGGATCGTCTTGATGCCGAAGGGCTCGACTTCCCGCGCCAGGGATTCGAAGTAGCCTTCGATGCCCCATTTCGTCGCGTGGTAGATGCCGAACTTCGGAAACGCGATGTGCCCGCCCATGCTGGACATCTGCACGAGCACCCCGCCGCCCTGCTCGCGCAGGTGCGGGACGACGCGCCGCGCGAGGTGGATGGACGCCGTCAGGTTCGTGGCGATCGACCGCTCCACCTGGTCGTCGCTCAGGTCCTCGGCGACCCCGAGGACGCCGAAGCCGGCGTTCGAGACGACCACGTCGATGCGCCCGAGATCGGCGAACGCCTTGCCGACCACGGTGTCGAGCTGCGCGGTGTCGGTGACGTCGAGGCGGTGCCGCCACAGCCGGTCGCCGTACCGGGAGGCCAGGTCGTCCAGCTGCTCGGGGCGACGCAGCGTCGCGGCGACGCGGTCTCCGCGGGCGAGTATCCGCTCCGCGAGTTCGCGGCCGATGCCGCGCGAAGCGCCGGTGATAAACCAGGTCTTCGAAGCCTGTGAGGTCATTTCGCCAGCTTCCAACGTGGAGCATGCTCCAGGTCAAGCCATCGGGCCGACGGCAGAACGGTGCCGTCCGAAAAGGAGATGAACGCCGAAAACGCCCGGCCGTAGGGTTGCCACGGTCTGACCGCTGACGGAGGGACTGTCGTGGCCATGGCGAAGAAGGGGTCCCGGCGCATCACGGTTGACGGGACCGAATACCGCTGGAAGGTACGCGGGCGTCCGACGTACTGCCAGGGGTCGGCGTGGTCGCCCCTGGTCTTCGCGGTCGAGCATGGCGAGCGGCCGGGAGCCCGGCTGGTGGTGTCGCTGCCGTGCGCGCACCCGAGCAACTGGATGCTGGCCCCGGCGGGCGTCGTGCTTCCGCGGACGGTGGCATCGGCCATCAGATCGGCAGTACAGGCCGGGTGGACCCCAGCCCTCCCGGGACCCGTCCGGCATATGGAGCTGGACGACTCAGAGATCGTCCCCTGCGCTAACTGAGGATTCCCCGCCCTGACCGCCCCTCGTGCGATCGAGGATCAACCCCGCGACCGTCTCCCAATCGGCGCGGTCGAGCCCGTGGCCGGCGCCCTTGAGCGGCACGAAGTCGGCGCCTGGAATCTCCTCGGCCAGGGCCACGCCGTGCTCCAACGGGAACAACGGATCCGCTGTGCCGTGAATGACGAGAGTGGGCGCCGCTATCAATGACAGCGGTCCCCAGTGGCGATCGTCCTCGGGGATCGCGTTGTGGTTCTGGACCGCCCTGATGTCGAGGGCCCGCTCCACGTCACGGCGGACCAGGTCCCGCACAGCGGCCGCGTCCGGCGGACGCTCAGTGCCCGCGAGCATGACCTGATAGCCGACGAGGTAGTCGATCAGCGAGCCGGTGTCGGACCAGTCGACCTGCGCGGTCGAGACGAAGCGTCCGAACTCCTCGGTCGGGGGCGGCAGCTCGCGGCCGCCCGGCACCGCGCGGGTGGTGCTGATGAGCACCAGTGAGAGGACGCGCTGTGGATGGTCGAGCGCGAGCAACTGCCCGAACGCGCCACCCGCAGACACCCCCACGATGTGCGCGGCGGGGATGCCGTAGGCGTCGAGCACACGGGCGGCATCGTCGACGAGATCGGAGCCCGTATACCCGGGGCGGCCCACGTCGTAGGTGGTGGAACGCCCGGTGTCCCGGTGGTCGTAGCGGATGACGAAGCGTCCGCCGTCCGCGAGCCGCCGACAGAAACCCTCGTCCCACCAGAGCATCGACGCGCCGATCCCCATGATGAGCAGGATGGGCGCATCTCCAGGATCGCCAAAGGACTCCGTGCAGATATCGACACCGTCCACCGCGACCATCTGCTCCGCCATCTGCAACGACTCCTGAACTAGGGAGAGGACGTACCCGGCACGCTAACGGCACCCACTGACACTCTCAGAGACCCACGGCCCACCCGAGGGCTCGGTCGACCGACCGGCGAGTGAGGCCCGTCGAGGGATCGATGGTGACGAGCAAGGTGGGCTCACCACGCCCGGAGGCCCACGCGCGGGCCTCCGGAGTGTGGAGATCATCGATCCAGACAGCGGGCCGGTGCCGGGCCAGCCGGTCAACGAGCGGAACCTTCTCGCCGGGGTGAAACGGGATGGACGGCATGGCGAGAACGGGAAGCGGCGTGATGCCGAGCAAGGGCGCCAAGAGCCGGTTGGCGTCGTGGTTCCAGGCCGTCGCCCACGTGACGTCGTAAACGCGAACGAGTTCGCTGATCCAGATGCCGTGCTCCGGGTTCACCAGGACGGGTTCGTTGTCCTCGACGAACAGATCGTGTTCGGTGTAACCGGGCGGGCGACGGCTGTAGCCGTAGGGGTTGAGAACCCCGTCGACGTCGAGGAGGAGCAGTGGACGCGTCACGCTGAAAATGATGCCCGCGATCCGGATAAGGTGCTCTTCTCGCTGACCTGGAGGCTGACATGGGAACCTGGGATGCCAGCCCGTTCGGCAATGACACTGCCGCCGATTTCGCAGGGGACCTGGACGAGTTGCCCTTGGAAGAGCGCCCGTCAGCGATCCGAGAAGCCCTGAAGGCCGTGACCGGCGAGGCCGTTAGTGTGGACAGTTCTGAAGGCGTGCTGGCGGTCGCCGCTGCCGCGCTGGTCGCGGCGCAGTGCCCCGGTGGCCAGCCAGTTGATGCGATCTACGGTCCGGAGGAGCGGATTCCGGAACTGCCCGCCAACCTGCGCGCTCTGGCGCTGAAGGCTCTAGATCGGGTGATCGGCCCCCACTCGGAGCTGGAACGACTCTGGGATGAGAGCGGCGGCGCGGAGGAATGGCGAGCGGAGATCGCCCGACTCCGCCTAGCGCTTTCCAGCCACCCGAGCTAATCCCACAGCCACCACAGACCGCCCACCTACCCCTCCACGTCAGGGAAGGTCGTGGGCGCCTGTCTTGATGGCCTTGAGCAGGGCCGTCCAAGCGTCGGGAGCGAAGGTGAGGGCGGGCCCGGCCGGGTTCTTGGAGTCATGGACCGCGAGCCCGTCGCTGAGCTGCGCGACCTCTACGCAGTCGGCGCCCTGGGCCGTGGAGACGGTGGAACGAGGATCTCGATGCGCGAGTGTAGCCGGGAAGGTGAAAAGGAACGGCACGAACTCGGCTGCCGAACCGATGTCCTGGATTCATCGTCCTACGTCGGGAGGTAGCGATGGGACTTCTGGATCAGACGCCGGCCCTGGTAGGCGTGGTCATCGGGGCGCTCGGCTCGTTCCTGACCACGAGCCTGAACGAGCGCAGCCGCTGGCGGCGTATGCGGGCCGAACGGTGGGACGAGAAGAGGTTCGAGACTTATGCGAGCTACGCCAACGCTTTGAAGACCCAGATACGGCTCGGGCAGCGGCTCGCGGCGCATCGCGGGCTGGAATTCACGGTCGATCCACTGGAACCCGAGGAGGGGATGGGCCTTCTCGCACAAGCCGAATCCCGGCGCCAGGCCGAGTGGGAGGCCGTGCTCCTCGTCGGCGACGCGGAGACCGTGGCCGCCGCGCGGGCATGGCATGAGGCCGTTTGGAACGTCGAGCTGTGGGCTCGGGGGATTCGGGACGACCAGGAAGGCTGGACGGCCGCCCTCCAGCTCATGGGGGAATGTCGTGATCGCTTCTATGCCTGCGCGCGGCGGGATCTCGGCATGGCCGGGCCGCCTCCACCGTCCGCCCAGTGGCCCCGCACATGGCGTCAGGACGAACTCGGTCAATGATCGGGTACCCGGCGACGTGGCCGCGAGCCGAGCCAAAAGAGGCCCCGGGGTTGTCCCGGGGCCTCTTTAGGTCATTCTTCGGGGGGTGCCTCTTCGGCTGCTGGGGCCGGGCCTATGGGGCCGCTGATGGAGACGATGGGGGTGTCCAGCCTTTCGCCGGAGCCGTCTCGGCGGCCCATCGTGACGTTCAGCATCGCCGGCTTGCCGTTGGCCGCGGCGGCTCGCAGGGGGGTCGGGGCCGCCCACGCCTGGAGCAGGACGTCCTCGCCCTTCAGGAAGCGGTGGGCTCGGACGCCGCCCGTCGCGCGGCCCTTGGACGGGAAGTCGGCGAAGTCGGCCAGTTTGATCGCGCCCGTCTGGGTGCCGGGGAGGGCCGACGAGGAGCCTGAGACCGTGATGACGCGGGCCTCGCGGGACGGGTCCAGGGCGCCGAACCAGAGGACGCTCGCTCCGGTGCCCAGCTTGATGCCCGCCATTCCGCCGGCCGCGCGACCCTGCGGACGGACGAGGGACGCGGCGAAGTGCAGCAGTTGGGCGTCGGTCGTGATGAAGACCAGGTGCTGCTCTTCGGAGAGGAGCTGGACGGCGCCGACCACGCGGTCGCCGTCCTTCAGGCCGATGACCTCGAACTCGTCGCGGTTCGCCGGGAACTCCGGGACCACTCGCTTGACCACGCCGTGCGCCGTGCCCAGCGCCAGGCCGCCGCCCTCTTCGGAGACCGAGGCGATGCCCACGACCGTTTCGTCCGGTTCCAGGTCGACGTACTCGGCCACCGGTGCTCCGCCTGCCAGGGACGGGGGTGTCGCGGAGGGGGGCAGGGTCGGGAGGTCCAGGACGTCGATGCGGATCATCCGGCCGAGGGACGTCACCGCGCCGACCTGGCCGCGGGCCGTCGCCGGCACCACCGAGGTCAGCACGTCGTGCTGGGCGCGGGGGCCGCTGTCGGGAAGGGGCGACGCGTCGTGCGTGCGGGCCAGGAGGCCCGTGGACGACAGCAGCACGGTGCACGGGTCGTCCGCCACCTCGAGGGGGACGGCCGCGGCGGCGGTGTGGCCCGAGGATTCGAGGAGGACCGTGCGGCGGGGCGTGGAGAACTCCTTGGCGACGTCGCCGAGCTCCCTGGAGACCACGCCGCGGAGCTTCCGCTCGGATTCGAGGATCGCGGTCAGCTTCGCGATCTCCTTGGCGAGCTGCTCCTTCTCCTTCTCCAGCTCGAGCCGGTCGTAGCGGGTGAGGCGGCGGAGCGGGGTGTCCAGGATGTACTGCGCCTGGATCTCCGACAGCTCGAAGATCTGCATGAGGCGCTGCTTGGCCTGGGCGGCGTCGTCGCTCTGCCGGATGACCTGGATGACCTCGTCGATGTTCAGCAGCGCCACGAGCAGGCCGTCCACCAGGTGGAGGCGGTCCTCGCGCTTCTTGCGGCGGAACATCGAGCGCCGCCGGACGACCTCGATGCGGTGGTCGACGTAGACCTGCAGCATGTCGCGGAGGCCGAGGGTGCGGGGCTGGCCGTCGACCAGGGCGACGTTGTTGATGCCGAACGTCTCCTCCATCGGCGTGAGCCGGTAGAGGTCGGCGAGGACGGCCTCCGGGTTGAAGCCGTTCTTGATCTCGATGACCAGGCGGAGGCCGACATTGCGGTCGGTGAGGTCCTTCAGGTCCGAGATGCCCTGGATCTTCTTGGCGTTGACCAGTTCCTTGATCTTGGCCTTGACGCGCTCGGGCCCGACGGCGTACGGGAGTTCGCTGACGACGATGCCCTTGCGGCGGGCGGTGACGTTCTCGATGGAGACGGTGGCGCGGGTGCGGAACGTCCCCCGGCCGCGCTCGTAGGCGTCGCGGATGCCGTCCAGGCCGACGATCCGGCCGCCGGTGGGCAGGTCGGGGCCGGGGACGAAGCGCATCAGGTCTTCGAGGGAGGCGTCCGGGTGGTCGATCAGGTGCCGGGCCGCCGAGATGACCTCGCCGAGGTTGTGCGGCGC
Organism: Actinomadura sp. NPDC049382; assembly: GCF_040677125.1. Lineage (NCBI taxonomy): Bacteria > Bacillati > Actinomycetota > Actinomycetes > Streptosporangiales > Thermomonosporaceae > Actinomadura > Actinomadura sp. NPDC049382. The sequence goes on along the minus strand of NZ_JBFARO010000027.1, from coordinate 60,442 downwards.
CATGTTCGTGGCCATGCCGACCGCGATGCCGGACGCGCCGTTCACCAGCAGGTTCGGGAACGCGGCCGGGAGCACCTCCGGCTCCTGCTCCTGCCCGTCGTAGTTGGGGCGGAAGTCGACCGTGTCCTCGTCGATCGACGCGACCATCAGCATGGCCTCGCGGGACATGCGGGCCTCGGTGTACCGCATGGCGGCGGGCATGTCGTCGCCGCCGAGCGAACCGAAGTTGCCGTGGCCGTCCACGAGCGGCATCCGCATCGCCCACGGCTGCGCCATCCGCACCATCGCGTCGTAGATCGCGCTGTCGCCGTGCGGGTGCAGCTTGCCCATCACCTCCCCGACGACGCGGGCGCACTTGACGTGGCCGCGGTCGGGGCGGAGGCCCATCTCGTTCATCGAGTACAGGATCCGGCGCTGGACGGGCTTCATGCCGTCGCGTGCGTCGGGGAGCGCCCGCTGGTAGATGACCGAGTAGGCGTACTCGAGGAAACTGCCGCGCATCTCGTCGGAGACATCGACGTCGACGATGTTCTCTTCAAAGTCGGGCGGAGGTGGAGGGGCTTGGGATCCGCGTCGTGCCATGCCCCACATTGTGGCCGGTCCCGGGGACATCTTTCGCCCGCCCCACCGGGTGCGCCGTCCAACTCGGGGGATCTATGCCGTTCCGTCACCTTGCCGAACCTGGCATCTTGAGGACCGACGGTACCGATATCCCCAGGTGGAGGTTCTTTTGAGCGGGCTGGCCGACTTCCAGAACTCGATCTATCTGCAGGGGCTCGGTGACGTCCTTCCGACGCTGCCGACCGATCTGACGAAGCTGGAGGGCCTCGCGGAGCGCGCGCTGTCGGCGCAGGCGTTCGGCTACGTGGCGGGGTCGGCGGGCAGCGAGGCGACGGCGCGCGCCAACCGGGCGGCCTTCGACCGGTGGCGGATCGTGCCGCGCATGCTGCGGGACGTCGCCGAGCGGGACCTGTCGGTGGAGGTGCTGGGGACCTCGATGCCGTCGCCGGTGCTGCTCGCGCCCATCGGCGTCCAGTCCATCTTCCATCCGGACGGCGAGCTGGCCGTCGCGCGGGCGGCGGCGGCCGAGAAGGTGCCGATGGTGCTGAGCACGGCGTCCTCGTACTCCATCGAGGACGTGGCCGAGGCCAACGGTGACGGGCCCCGCTGGTACCAGCTGTACTGGCCCAAGGACAGGGAGCTTGCGGTCAGCTTCCTGGAGCGGGCCAAGGCCGCCGGTTACACGGCCCTCGTCGTCACCCTCGACACGTTCACGCTGGCATGGCGCCCGCGCGACCTCGACCAGGCGTACCTGCCGTTCCTGCGCGGGATCGGTGTCGCGAACTACTTCAGTGACCCGGTCTTCCAGAAGGCCGTGGGCGGGCCCGTCACGAAGGAGAACCGCGACATGGCGATCCTGCACTGGGTCGCCAACTTCGGGAACCCCAGCCTGACGTGGGACGACCTCATCTTCCTGCGCGACCACTGGGACGGGCCCATCGCGCTCAAGGGCATCCAGCATCCCGACGACGCCCGCCAGGCCGTGGACGCCGGCATGGACGCCGTCATCGTCTCCAACCATGGCGGACGCCAAGTCGACGGGGCCATCGCCTCACTGGACGCACTGCCGGGCGTGGTCGAGGCCGTCCACGACCAGGCGACCGTGTTGTTCGACAGCGGAATCCGGACGGGCGCCGACATCGCCAAGGCGCTGGCGCTCGGCGCCAAGGCCGTTCTTGTCGCGCGCCCGTACGCCTATGGGCTGGGCCTGGCCGGTCAGGCGGGGGTACAGCACGTACTGCGCTGCCTCCAGGCCGAACTGGAGCTGACCATGACTCTCTCGGGGATCAGCTCTCTGGACGGGCTCACCAAGGACATCCTCGTGCGCGCGTAGGACCGCGCAAGGCGGGTGGGACGCTCTCTCCGGGTAAGGGACGGGCATGCGCTGGCCCGATCACGCCATCTGGTGGCATGCCTACCCGCTCGGTTTCGTCGGAGCCGAGCGGGACGCCCTCCCCGCCGGGACGCCCCCGCCGCCCAGGCTCGCGAGGTTCGGCGGCTGGCTCGACCACCTCGTCGAACTCGGCTGCAACGGGCTCGCGCTCGGTCCCGTGTTCGCGTCCGAGACCCATGGCTACGACACCGTCGACCACTACCGGGTCGACCCCAGGCTCGGCGGTGAGGACGACCTGCGACGGCTCATCGACGACGCCTCCCAGCGGGGCGTCAGGGTCCTGTTCGACGGCGTCTTCAACCATGTCGGGCGTGGTTTCGAGCCCTTCGCCGACGTCTCGGCGAAGGGTGACGCGTCCCGGTACCGGAAGTGGTTCCACCCGGATCTCCGCACGTTCGAAGGGCACGACAGGCTCGTCACGCTGAACCACGACGAACCCGAGGTCGCCGACTACGTCACCGACGTCATGACCCACTGGCTGGAGCGCGGCATAGACGGCTGGCGTCTCGACGCCGCCTACGCGGTTCCGCCGGAGTTCTGGCGGACGGTCACAGACCGCGTCCGCGCGCGCTTCCCGGACGCCTGGTTCGTCGGCGAGGTCATCCACGGCGACTACACCCGGCTGGTGGAGGCCACCGGATTCGACTCCGTCACCCAGTACGAACTCTGGAAGGCCATCTGGAGTTCGCTCAACGACGGCAACTTCTTCGAACTGGCCCACGCACTCGACCGGCACAACACGATGCTCGGTACGTTCGCCCCGCAGACCTTCCTCGGCAACCACGACGTGACCCGCATCGCCAGCCGCCTGAACCGGGAAGAGCACCGGGAGCACGCGCTCGTGATCCTGCTGACGGTCGGTGGTGTCCCGTCCATCTACGCGGGTGACGAGTTCGGCTTCGAGGGCGTGAAGGAGGAACGTCCGGGCGGGGACGACGCCATACGGCCGACCTTCCCGGAACGCCCTGACGAGGCTCCCGGCCACGGCGCCTCTTACCAGCGCCTACACCAGCAGCTGATCGGGCTAAGGCGACGTCACCCGTGGCTGGTCCGCGCCGAAACCACGGTCGCCACCTTGACCAACACGGTTCTCTCCTACACAGTGGGGCGCGGCGCAGAGCGGCTCGGGGTCGTCCTCAACCTGGGCGATGAGCCCGCCGAGGTCGAACTGCCCACCGCGGACTGGACGTGCGTGGCCGGTGAAGCGAGCTTCACCGCCGATGGCGCCACCGTCCCGCCGACCGGATGGGCGATCGCCGAACCCTGACATTTGTCATGGGTCACCCCTGCGAACCTCATGATCGTTTCCTGACGTCCGTGACTGCACGCCCGCGCCCGCGGCGGCCAGCATGGAAGCCATGAAGGCACCTGTGATCGAGGTACGCGACCTGGACTTGAACGAGGCCGTGCGAAACGTCTCGTTCACCGTGGCCGAGGGCGAGGTCTACGCGCTGCTGGGCCGCTACGGCTCAGGCAAGACCACCCTTCTGGAGATGCTCGCCGGCCTGCGCCGTCCCACAAGCGGTACCGTCCGCCTCTACGGTGCCGACCCCTACACCGACCGCGACTCCGCGCGCGCCGGGGCCGTGTGGCGCGACGGCGGCCTGTTCCCGGGGCTGACCGTCGCCGAGGTCATCGACACCTGGCGGCGCTGGACGCTCGACCCGCTCACCCGCGACGAGGCCCTGCGCCTGGCCCGCCTCACCCACGTCGCCGACGCCCCCTTCGAGCGGCTGGCCCCCGGGCGGCGGCGCATGCTCGACATCGCGCTGGCCCTGGTGGGACGGTCCGACGTGCTGTTCCTCGACGAGCCGACCGCCGGGCTCGACGCCGCCGCGGCCCGCGAGGTGTGGTCCGTCCTGCTCATGCTGGCCGCGGACGGGGTCAGCGCGGTGGTCGCGACCCGCGACCCGGACGAGGCGTGCCGCGCCGACCGGGTCGGGATCCTGGACGACGGACGCCTCGTCACCGGCCGCGAGGCCGCCCGGCTCCAGCACCCGCCGGCCGACCGCGCCGCCTGACCGGCCGCCGCCGCCCCCGCGCCCCCGACGAGCCCGCGCCCCCGACGAGCCCCATGCCGGCCGCATACGCTGGGCGCGTGCAGCCCGCCCTCCCGCGTCCCACCGTCATCGCCGCGATCATCGTGGGGATGACGGTGATGACGCTGGCCGGGTTCCTGGCGCCCGCGCTCTGGTACGAGGTCACCGAGCGGCGGGAGGTCGGCCGCCTGCTGCTCGCCCTCACCGGCACCGGCGCCGCGTTCGTCCTGTACGCCCGACTGCTGTGGCAGAACCTGATGCGCCGCACCGCGCCCGCCCACCGGGCCGGGCTGGCCGCGATCGCGCTGATCTGCTGGGCGATGCCGCTGCTGCTCGGCATCGACCGGGGCTGGGGCAACGCGCTGCTCGTCCCGGCCGGGCTGATCGCGATCGTCCTGCCCGTCCGGGAGGCGATCGGCGCGACCGCGGCGGCGACCGTCTTCACCCCCGTCTACGGCGTGCTGCTCGGGCTGCCCGCCCTGGCCGTCCTGTACGAGGTCGCCGCGGTGCCGCTCGGCGCCTTCTCCGGATACGTCACGGTCTGGCTGTTCCACGTCGTCCAGGAACTGCGGGAGGCGCGCGCCGAGCTGGCCCGGTCCGCGGTGGGGGAGGAGCGGCTCCGCTTCGCCCGTGACCTGCACGACGTCCTCGGGCACAGCCTCCAGGCGGTCGCGCTGCGCGCCGAGGTAGCCGAGCGGTTCGTGGAGCGCGACGACGCGCGCGTCCGCAAGGAGCTGACCGAGATCCAGACCATGGCGCGGGACGCCGTCCGCGACGTGCGCGAGGTCGTCCGCGGCTACCGGGCCACGTCCCTGCGCACCGAACTGGACGGCATGTCCGCCGTGCTGCGCGCCGCCGGGATCCGCTGCGAACGCCCCGAAGTGTCCCCGGCGCTGCCGCCGCACGTCCACGAGCCGCTCGGCTGGGTCGCCCGCGAGGCCACCACCAACGTCCTGCGGCACTCCAGTGCCACCTGGTGCGAGATCAGCGTCCGGGCGGGCCGCGACCGCGTCGAGGTGGAGATCGTCAACGACGGCGCCGGGCGCCGCAGCGGCGACGCGGGCAGCGGCCTGGCCGGGCTCGCCGAGCGGATCGGCGCGGCCGGCGGCGAGTTCGCCGCGGGCCCCGCCGGGGACGGGACGTTCCGGGTCGCGGCCGCCGTCCCCACCGCGCCGGAGGGAGAGGCATGATCCGCGTGCTGCTCGCCGACGACCACCTCCTGATCAGGGAGGCGCTCGTCTTGCTGCTGGAGACCGAGGACGGCATCGAGGTCGCCGCCGACGTCGGCCGCGGCGACGAGGCCGTCGACCGGGCCCTCGCCCTGAAGCCCGACGTCGCCGTCCTCGACATCGACATGCCCGGCCTGGACGGGCTCGCCGCCGCCGAGCGGCTGTCCCGCGACCTGCCGTCCTGCCGGCTGGTGATCGTGACCGCGCACGGCCGGCCCGGCAACCTGCGCCGCGCCATGGCCGCCGGAGTCCGCGGCTTCCTCGGCAAGGACGCGCCCGGCCGGCGGCTCGCCGAGGTCATCCGGCAGGTCGCCGCAGGCGCCCGCTACATCGACCCGCAGCTCGCCGCCGACGCCCTCGCCGCCGAGGAGTGCCCGCTCACCCCGCGCGAACTCGACGCCCTCCGCGCCGCCGCCGGCGGCGCCCCCGTGTCCCGCATCGCCCGCGACCTCGGCCTGTCGGAGGGGACGGTCCGCAACTACCTGTCCGCCGCCGTCACCAAACTCGGCGTCGGCAACCGCCACGCCGCCGCCCGCGCCGCGCAGGACCGCGGCTGGCTGTAGCCCTCAGCGGCGGGCGACCACCAGGGAGCCGCGTTTCGTCACCGGCAGGGGCGTGTCCAGGTGGGTGGCGGCCTCGGCGGCCTGGGGACGGGGTACGCGGCGCGCGATCAGGTAGTCGCGGATCGCGGCGCGGTCGGGGAGCGTGATCAGCGGGGCGTCCCAGCGCTCCACCTCGACCTCGCCGAAGACCTCGCAGACCCGGTCCGGGGCGTCCTCGGCGTCGAACGGGGTGGGTTCGGGACGCCAGACGGGCGACAGTTCGGGGCTGTCGTTCCGGCAGATCGCGGAGACGAGCAGCATCGCGCCGGGGGCGAGGACGCGGCGGGCCTCGCGCAGGGCGAGCCCTGGATCGTCCAGGTGGTAGAGCAGGTTCACGGCCACGGCGGCGTCGAACGTCCCGTCCCGGAACGGCAGCCGCAGCGCGTCGCCGCGCACCCGCGGCCCGGGGTGGGCGCGCAGCAGTTCGGCGGAGGCGTCCAGCCCCACGAGCCGGAGCGGAGCCGGACGGGGGAGGGCGGCGCTGAGGGCGCCCTCCCCGCAGCCGATGTCCAGGACGAGGGACGCGCCGGCGTTGACCAGCTTCATGGCGATGTGGTCGTGCAGGCTCCGCGCCCCGATCAGGTACTTCCCGGTGACCCTGCCGGCGAGACGGAAGCGCTCCGGGTCGGAGTCATAGTCGGGTGTGAGGGCCATGCATGGAGTCTGCCCTGTGAGCGGTCCCGAAAAGCCTTGTCAGGCGGTGACACCCCCGTCGATGACGAGGTCGTGGCCGACCACGTGGGTGGAGGCGTCCGACGCCAGCCAGAGGACGGTCGAGGCCACTTCGGACGTGGCCGCCACACGGCCCGCTGGGACGGACGCGCTCATCCGCGCCGCCCGCTCGGTCTCGCTCTCGCCCGGCAGCAGCGACATGGGGGTGTCGCTTGCCCCGGGGCTAACGGCGTTGATGCGGACGCCATCGCCGATGTGGTCGAGCGCAGCGGTGCGGGTCAGGATGCTGACCGCCGCCTTGGACGCCGCGTACGCCGCCATGCCGGGGAGCCGGCGATGCGCCCCGATGTTGGACGCGACGTTCACGATCGTCCCGCCGCCGTTGGCGCGCATGTGGGCGATCTCGTGCTTCATCGACAGGAAGACGCCGGTGAGGTTGACCGCGAGGACGTCGTTCCAGGCGGCGGCGTCGATGTCGGCGACGGGCCCGGCCGCGCCGAGGATCCCGGCGTTGTTGACCGCGACGTGCAGGCCGCCGTGCCGGGCGACCACCGTCTCGACCATCCGGGCGGCGGACGCGGGGTCGGCCACGTCGGCGACCACGTGGTCGGCCGTGCCGGACCCGATCTCCTTGACGGCGTCGGCGAGCGCGGTCACGTCGCGTCCGGCGAGGACGACCGTGGCGCCCTCGGCGGCGAAGGCGCGCGCGGTGGCGCGGCCGATGCCGCGCGAGCCGCCGGTGATGAGGACGGTCTTGCCGTGGAAGGCCATGACGACTCCTTTTTCTAGAATGATCGGTCTTGAATAAGGGTGTGCAGAACCCCGACTGAGGTCGGGGGCAAGGGTCAGTCGAAGAGGGACAGCGCTTCGCGCGTCGCGTCCCGGAGGCGGCCGTCGTCGGCGGGTGCGCGGCCGAGGACCCGCATGCCCTGGAACAGGACGAGCAGCAGCCGGGCCAGCGAGCGGGGGTCCTTGTCCGGCGGCAGCTCGCCCTGGGCGCGCGCCCGGGTGAGCGCCGACGTCAGCGACGCCTCCAGGAACGACCAGCTCGCCTCCACCAGCCGCGCCGCGTCCGGGTCCCGCGCAGCCAGCTCGACCGCCGTGTTCACCACCAGGCAGCCGCGCCGCGGCCGGTCGCGGGCCGCCTCCGCCGCGTAGCGCTCGATCAGCGCGCGCACCGCCGGCAGCACGGGGCCCGGCTGGGCCAGCGCCTCGGCGATCTTGGGGTCGGTCTCCTGGAGGTAGCGCTCCAGCACCTTCAGGAACAGCTCGTGCTTACCGCCGAACGTGCCGTAGATGCTGGCCCGGGCGATGCCGAGGTGCTCCACGAGGTCGGCCATGGACGTCGCCTCGTAGCCGCGCTCCCAGAACAGGTCGAGGGCGCGCCGCAGGGCGGCGTCCGGGTCGAACTCCTTCGTCCGTGCCATGGCAGGACGGTAACCCGTTCAAGACCGAACGGTCAAATATCAGCCCTGCGGACGGGACGGGACGGCCGGACGGTCGAGGTCCATGGCGTCCAGCACCGAGCCGTCCGCGGCGAGGGCCTCCACGACCGGGCCCCGGCGGGCGCCCCACACGACGACGACGTGCCCGTGCTCGGGGACGTCCAGGATCCGGTTGCCGACCCGGACCCGCGCGACCTCCGCCGACGCCCGCAGCCGCGCCTCGTTCACCCACTTGGCGCCCCACGGCAGCAGCCGGTTGGAGTTGCGGACGCTCCGCCCCGACCCGTACTTGAGCAGGTGGCGGCCCATCATCTCGCCGGACGAGCGGCGCGCCAGGGGCTCGGCGGGCGCGAACCCGCCGGCGCCGCCCAGTTCCCGCCACTCGCCGTCGCGCTTGTGGAACGTCCACCCCTCGACGAACGCCGACGTGTCGCCCCACTGGTGGAGGAACGTGACAACGGCGACGTCGCCGTCCATGTCGAGTCCGAGCGGCAGGAAGTCCCGTCCCTCCTCGAAGGCGGCGGGAGCGGGGACGGGCAGGCCGTCCCGGAGGAGCCGCATGCACTCCTCGTGCACCTCGTGGTCGTTCATGTTCGGGGACCTCTGATCGTGCAGGCAGGGCGAGGGGCCCTCCCGCGAGAGGGCCCCGACATGGCACTCACTCTAGAGGTCCGGCTCGTCTGGTTTCACCCGTCTGGCGCACTCCCGTCGAGGCTTTGCCGATCACTGTTCACCAATTCGTCGATCACGGCTCCACGCTGCGTGTACGACCGCGCGGCGAGGGCGGCGCACAGGGCCGCCAGTGGAAGTTCCACTCCCGCCGCGAGCGCGATCGCCGACGCGCGCGCGGCGCCGGGCATGGCGGTCGCCACGTCGAACCACGCGTCCGCCGCCAGCAGGGCGGCGGCCACGGCGGCGCCGAGCCCGTACCGGGGATCGCGGCGGACGAACAGCACGCCCGTGCCCAGCAGGGCGGCGGCCTCCATCGCGTCCAGCCCCACCCAGGCCGCCGACCAGTTCGACACCGTCGCGGTGGACGGCATCGTGGTCGCGAGCACCCACATCCAAGGCACCAGTGCGGCCGCGCCCCCGATGAACCCCCATCCCACCCACCGCCCCTCTAGGGCGCGCCCTACATCGGGGACCGGCCGGCGCCGGAAGGAGACCTTGGACGAGACGGGGCGGGGGACGGCGGTGACCATTTCGGCACTCCCAGAGGACGGTGATCCGGTTGCGGCATCCGCGCTCCGGGACGCCCGGTCACAGCCTTGCCGCGGCGCCCGGCGCGGTCAGTGGCATCGCCATCCGACTTGGGGTGGCACTAGGTTCACCCCCGTCCTCCGGTTTGGTCCATGGTGGCGGACGAAGCGTGCCAATACGGTTGCCGCATGGCATCCATCTCCGCGGTCGCCCGTGCCCGCGTGCGCGCGCCGTGGACGGCGGCGGCGCGGCGCGACACCGTGTTCGTCGCCTCCGGGGTGCCGCTGCAGGTCGCCGGATGGGCGGTCCCGGGCTCGGTCTGGGCGGTCTGGGCACCCGTGGACGTCGTGCCGGTCCTCGTCCTGACCGCCGCGACGATCGCCTTTCCGCTGCTCGCGCTGCGTCCGCTGACGGCGTGGCAGCGGGAGCGGTGCTGGGCCGTGCTCGGCCTGCACATTCCGCCCATGCCGGACCTGGCCGACGGGCGCCCGTGGGATCCGCTCCGCGACGTGCGCTCGCCCGAGGTGTGGCGGAAGCTGGAGTACCACCTGGTCGCGGGCCCGCCGCTCGCGCTCGGTGGACTGGCCGTGATCATGATGTGGGCGGCGGGAGCCGTCCTCACGGCCGTGCCTCTCTACGCGTGGGCGCTGCCCCACGTCGGCGTGTTCGGCAACCCGGTCAAATCGGGTGCGCTCGTCGTGACCGGCGTCCTGCTCCTCGCGGCGGCGCCCTGGGCGGCGGCGGGCGTGCGGCGGCTGGACGCCCGCGCCGCCGCCGGGCTGCTCGGCCCCGACCGCGCGGAGGAGCTGCGGCGCCGCGTCGAGGACCTCGCCGAGAAGCGCGCCAGCGTGGTCGACGCCGCCGACCTCGAACGCCGCCGCATCGAACGGGACCTGCACGACGGCGCGCAGCAGCGCCTCGTGTCCCTCGCGCTGAACCTCGGCCTGGCCCGCGAGACCCTCACCGGCGTCCCCGACGACGCCATGCGGGTGATCGTCGAGGCGCACGAGGAGGCCAAGGAGGCCCTCGCCGAGCTGCGCACGCTGATCCGCGGCCTGCACCCCGCCGTGCTGGAGGACCGCGGCCTGGACGCCGCGCTGTCCGGCGTCGCCGCCCGCGTGCCGCTGCCCGTCCGGCTGCGGGTCGAGGTGGAGCCGCGCGCCTCCTCCACCGTCGAGGCCGTCGCGTACTTCGTCGTGTCCGAGGCCCTCACCAACGTCGTCCGGCACGCCCGCGCCGCCGAGGTGGACGTCGAGGTCGTCCGCCGGGGCGACGTGCTGCGGGTGACGGTGCGCGACGACGGCGCGGGCGGCGCCGACCCGTCCGCCGGGACGGGCCTGACCGGGCTCGCGCGCCGCGTCCGGTCGGTGGACGGCGCGTTCCGGATCACCAGCCCCGCCGGGGGCCCGACGACCGTCACCGTGGAGCTGCCGTGCGCGTTGTGATCGCCGAGGACTCGGTCCTGCTCCGGGCCGGGCTGATCAAGCTGCTGGAGACCGCCGGGTTCGAGGTCGCGGCGGCCGTCGGCGAGGCCGAGGGGCTGCTCGCCGCCGTCCGCGCGCACCGCCCCGACGCGGCGATCGTGGACGTCCGGATGCCGCCCGGCTTCACCGACGAGGGCGTCCGCGCGGCGCTCGTCATGCGGCGGGAGGCGCCCGAGGTCGCGGTGCTGCTGCTGTCGCAGTACGTCGAGGAGCGCTACGCCGCCGACCTGCTGTCGAGCGGCGCCGGCGGCATCGGCTACCTGCTCAAGGACCGGGTCGCGGACGTCTCGGTCTTCCTGGACGCGCTGCGCCGCGTCGCCGCCGGCGGCACCGCGCTGGACCCCGAGGTCGTCTCGCAGCTGCTGCTGCGCCGGCACGCCGACCCGCTCGGCCGGCTCACCCCGCGCGAGCGGGAGGTGCTGGCCGTCATGGCGGAGGGCCGCTCCAACGCGGGCATCGCCGCGGCGCTGGTGGTGAGCGAGAGCGCGGTCGCCAAGCACATCAACAACATCTTCGCCAAGCTCGACCTGCCGGACGCCCAGGGCGACCACCGGCGCGTCCTCGCCGTGCTGCGCTTCCTGGACGGCGACACATGACCGCCGGCCCGGAGGAGGCCATCGCGGGCCGGCCCCGGCGGCGCGGCGTGTGGATCGCGCTGGCGATCGCGACCGCGCTGGTCGCGGTGACGCCCGTCCTGCTCGCGGCGCTCGGACGGGCCGTCCGGCAGACCTCGGCGTCCGTCACCCCCTACCACCACGTGATCAGGGAGCTGCGCCTCGACATGGACGGCGCCGCCGTCTCCGTCGGCCCCGGCCCGGACGGCGAGGCCCGCGTCTACACGAGGCTCCGCTGGGGCCTGGACCGGCCCGGCGTCACGGAATCCCTCGTGGACGACGTGCTGTTCGTGACGTTCCGCTGCGGAAGTTCGGACGTGCTCGGCGGCTGCGGCGCCGACATCGACGTCCAGGTCCCGGCGGGGACGCGCGTGTCGGCGGTGTCCGGGGCCGGGGAGATCAGCGTGCGGGGCCTGACCGGCGACCTCGACCTGCGCACCGGGTCCGGCGAGATCGGCGTCGCCGGGGTGCGCGGCCGGCTGCGGCTGGAGGCCCGGTCCGGCGCGATCACCGGGACCGGGCTGGCCGCGGCCAAGACCCGGGCGCGGGTGTCGTCCGGCTCCCTCGACCTGCGGTACGCCGAGCCGCCGGGCGCCGTCGAGGCGTCCGCCGGGTCGGGCACGGCGAAGATCATCGTGCCGCCGGGGTCGCGCTACCGCGTCCGGGCCGGGACGGGCTCGGGCGGTACCCACCTCAACCCCGCCGTCGTCGACGAGGGCGCCGCGCGGTCGATCTCCGTCCACAGCGGGTCCGGCAGCACCTACATCGACTACCGCGACGACTGAGCGCGGACGTCCCCGTCGGTGTCCGCCACTCAGCGCGATGGACATCACACCCGCCGGATTTGCGGTCACTGGTGTGAAGCCGGTTAACTGCTGACATGTCTTCCGTACGCCCGTGCCGTGAGCACCGCCCGCCGATGCGGCGGGCCATGCGGGCTACGTGTTGCCGGCGAATGTGTGGCCGCTGAGGGCCCCTGCCGTCCTGCGTCTCGCGCCCCGAAGCGAGCCTGTCCGCCACACCCCCGAGTCGCCCATGTTCTTCGAACGCCACCTGCTGAGCCACGCACCGTTCCCGCCCGGCCGCTCCTAGGCGCTTGCCCTCGTAGGCGCTTCCCAGGCGCCTTGCAGGCGTTCCCGCCGAGCGTTCGCGCGCCGCGCATGCCGCACGCCGCATGCCGTACGCCGCGCCGTGCCGCCCGCGCTCGCCCGCGCCGCTCGCCGTCCCGCTGACCGCCGCCGCTCGTCCGGCGCCCGTGCCCGCATGGATGTTTTCCTGTGATCCAGATCGAGAAACTTCGAAAAAGCTACCGCGACCGCGGCCGCGAGGTGATCGCCGTCGACGGGGTCGATCTGACCGTCGCCGAGGGCGAGGTCTTCGGCGTCCTCGGCCGCAGCGGCGCCGGCAAGAGCACCCTGCTGCGCTGCGTCAACCTGCTGGAGCGCCCGGACGAGGGCCGCGTCGTGGTCGGCGGGCAGGACCTGCTCGCGCTGCGCGGCGGGAACCTGCGCCGCGCCCGCCAGGGCATCGGCATGATCCACCAGCACTTCGGCCTGCTCGGCAGCCGGACCGTCGCCGGCAACGTCGCGTTCCCGCTGGAGGTCATGGGCGTCCCGCGCGCGGAGCGGGCCGAGCGCGTCGCCGAGCTGCTGGACCTGGTCGGGCTCACCGAGCACGCGAAGGCGTACCCGGCGCAGATCTCCGGCGGGCAGAAGCAGCGCGTCGGCATCGCCCGCGCCCTCGCCGGCCGTCCCAAGGTGCTGCTGTCGGACGAGGCGACCTCCGCGCTCGACCCGGAGACGACCGCGTCCATCCTGGAGCTGCTGCGCGACCTCAACCGGCGGCTCGGCCTCACCGTCCTGCTGATCACCCACGAGATGGACGTGGTGAAGCGCATCTGCGACTCGGCCGCGGTCATGCGGGACGGCCGGATCACCGAGTCGGGGCCCGTCACCCGGCTGCTCGCCCGGCCCGGCTCCGAGCTCGCCCGGGACCTGTTCCCGCTGCCGCCGGCCGAGCCCCGCGACGGCTGGACGCTCGTCGAGGTCACCTTCACCGGCGGCGCCACCGACGAGCCGTTCGTGTCGGCGCTGGCCCGCAAGTACTCGCTGGACGTGAACATCCTCGGCGGCGCCGTCGAGACGGTCGGCGGCGAGCGCGTCGGCCGCCTCCAGCTCGAACTGCCCGGCGACCCCGCGGCGAACGCCGCCCAGCTCGCGTTCCTGCGCGAGTCCGGGCTGACCGTCGACGTCAAGCACGCCGGCGACCCCGCCACCCCGCCCGGCGGTGCCGGCCGGGCCGCCGACGACGACCGGGAGGACGTCCGATGACCTGGGACGAGGTCGCTCCGCTGCTGTGGCCCGCCACGGTGGACACCCTCTACATGACCGGCGTGGCCACGCTGTTCACCGTCGTGCTCGGGCTGCCGCTCGGCGTGCTGCTGGTCGTGACCGAGCGCGGCGGGCTGCTGCCCGCCCAGCCCGTGAACCGGGCCCTCGGCGTCGTCGTCGACATCGGCCGCTCGCTGCCGTTCCTGATCCTGATGGTGGCGATCATCCCGTTCACCCGGCTGGTCGTCGGCACCAGCATCGGCAACGCCGCCGCGATCGTCCCGCTGACGATCGGCGCCATCCCGTTCTACGCGCGGCTCGTCGAGATCGCGCTGCGCGAGGTCGACCCGGGCGTGCTCGCGGCGGCGGACGCCATGGGCGCCACCCGCCGGGAGATCGTCGGCAAGGTCCTGCTGCGCGAGGCCCGGCCCGGCCTGGTGTCGGGCCTGACCGTCACCGTCATCGCGCTGATCGGCTACACGGCCATGGCCGGGACGGTCGGCGGCGGCGGGCTCGGCAACCTCGCTGTCGTCTACGGCTACGAGCGCTTCGAGACCAAGGTCATGCTCGCGACCGTGGCGCTGCTCGTCGTCCTGGTCCTGTTCATCCAGGCCGCGGGGGACCTCGTCGCCCGCCGCCTGACCCACCGCTAACCCACAGAAAGGCACGTGTCGTGCTTCGCAAGCTCACTGTCGCGCTGGCCTCCGTCGGTCTCCTCGTAGGGCTGACCGCCTGCGGCTCGTCGGAGGCGTCGGACGATCCGGACGCCCCGCTGAAGGTCGCGGTCAACCCCGTCCCGCACGGCGACATCCTGACCTACGTCAAGGACAATCTGGCCGACAAGGCCGGGCTCAAGATCGAGATCGTGGAGTTCAGCGACTACCAGCAGCCGAACACCGCGCTGAAGGAGAAGCAGGTCACCGCGAACTACTTCCAGCACGTCCCGTTCATGGAGGAGTTCGAGAAGCAGTCGGGGACGAAGCTGACGTTCGTCGCGCCCGTCCACCTGGAGCCGCTCGGCGTCTACTCCAAGAAGGTGAAGAACCTCCAGGACGTCCCGCGGGGCGCCGAGGTCGCCGTCCCGAACGACCCGGCCAACGGGGGGCGCGCGCTGAAGCTGCTCGCCGACAACGGCCTGATCACCCTGAAGCCGGACGCGCCGACGACCGCGACCCCGCGCGACATCGCGACCAACCCCAAGAACCTGAAGTTCACGCCGGTCAAGGCCGCGCAGCTGCCCCGCTCGCTGGACGACGTGGCCCTGTCGGTCATCAACGGCAACTACGCCATCGAGGCCGGGCTGTCGCCGAACAAGGAGGCGCTCGCCGCCGAGAAGGCCGAGGGCAACCCGTACGCCAACGGCATCGTGACGCTGCCGGAGAACAAGGACGACGCGCGCGTGAAGAAGCTCGTCCAGCTGCTGCAGGGCCCCGAGGTCAAGAAGTTCGTCGAGGACAAGTACAAGGGGTCGGTGCTGATCGCCTCCTGACGCCGGTGCCGGGTGCCCCGCACCGGGGCGCCCGCCGCCGGGGCCCTCGCCGGAAACCGCGCGGTTTGTCCGTCGGTCCTGATAGGACATGGTGCCGACGAACTCGCGAAGGGGACCCATGGGCGTTTATCAGCACCTTGAGGAATACGCCGGCCTGCCGGTGGCCACGTTCAACCACGAGACCGAAACGGGCGACGCGGGGGACGCCGGCACCGACCCGGTCACCGGTGAGGAGTACCCGGCGGCGGGCGAGGCCGCCTGGTACGTCGGGACGGCCTTCGACGAGGAGGACTTCGCCGACGTCTTCGCGCGCTTCGTGCAGACGGTCGACACCGCCGAGATCACCGCGCTGATCATCGGCTACTGGGGCGCGGACTACGACTCCGGCGCCGCCGACCCGGTCGACGTGCTCACCAAGGCCGCCGCGTCCTTCCCGAAGCTGCGGGCGCTGTTCCTCGGCGACATCACGGGCGAGGAGGCGGAGATCTCCTGGATCGAGCACTCCGACATCACGCCGCTGTTCACCGCGTTCCCGGACCTGGAGCGGCTCGAGGTGCGCGGCGCGCAGAACCTCGCCCTCGACCCGGTGAAGAGCGAGCGGCTCAAGGTGCTGCGGTTCGAGTCGGGCGGGCTCCCGGCCCGGATCGTCCGGGCCGTGGGCGCGAGCGAGCTGCCGAACCTGGAGCACCTCGACCTGTGGCTCGGCGAGGAGAACTACGGCGGCGACACCGCGGTCGCCGACCTCGCGCCGCTGCTCGGCGGCGAGCGGCTGCCCGCGCTGCGCCACCTCGGCCTGGAGGACAGCGAGATCCAGGACGAGATCGCCGCGGCCGTCGCGGGCGCGCCCGTCGTGGCGCGGCTGGAGTCGCTCAGCCTCGCCATGGGCATCCTCACCGACCAGGGCGCCGAGGCGCTGCTGTCCGGGCAGCCGCTCACCCACCTGCGCAAGCTGGACCTGCACCACCACTTCCTGTCGGACGCGATGATCGAGCGGGTGAAGGCCGCGCTGCCCGGCGTCGAGGTCGACCTGGACGAGCAGGAGAAGCCGGACGGCGAGTGGCGCTACATCGCGGTGTCCGAATGATCGAGGAACGCCTCTCGACGTTCGCCGGGCTCCCCGTCCACGCGTTCGACGGAGACCCGGAGGGCGGCCCGCTCCCCGCCGCCGGGGACGTCGCCTGGGGGATCTACCACCACATCCACGACAACGGGGTGTGGGGCGCGGAGGTCCCCGAGAACTTCGACCGCTTCCTCCAGGAGGTCGACACCGCGCGGGTCACCCACCTGATCATCGGCTTCTGGGGGTTCGACTGCACCGAGTTCGACCCGGTGGAGCGGCTGGTGGCCGCCGCCGACCGGCTGCCGCGCCTCCGGGCGCTGTTCCTCGGCGACATCCGCGACTGGGACCTGCACCTCTCGTGGATCAAGCACACCGACGTCGCGCCGCTGTTCGAGGCGTTCCCCGAGCTGGAGCACTTCGAGGTGCGCGGCTCCGACGGGCTGCTGTTCCCGGTGCTGGACGCCGGCGCCGGCGCCCGGCTGCGGACGCTGCGGTTCGAGGCGGCCATGCTGCCCGCCGAGATCGTCCGGTCGGTGGCCGAGAGCGACCTGCCGGGGCTGCGCCACCTCGACCTGTGGCTGGGCGGCGGCCAGCTGGACTGGCTCGCCTCCCTCGACGACCTCGCCCCGATCCTCGCGGGGGAGCGGCTGCCCGCCCTGCGCCACCTCGGGCTGGAGAACGCCTCGGGCCACGACCGGATCGCCGAGGCCGTCGCGGACGCGCCCGTCGTCGCGCGGCTGGAGTCGCTGAGCCTCGCGCTCGGCACGCTCACCGACGCGGGCGCGGAGGCGCTGCTGGCCGGGCGGCCGCTCGGCCGCCTCGCCGACCTCGACCTGCACCACCACTTCCTGACCGAGGAGATGGGCGCGCGGGTGCGGGAGGCGCTGCCGGGCGTCCGGGTGAACCTGGACGATCCGCAGGGGTTCCCCGAGTGGCTGAAGCCCCAGTGGCGCCGGCTCGAGTTCGACATGAGCGGCTCCTACATCGCGGTCGCCGAATGAGCCTCGTCGTCGTGGGGACGCCCGGCGACCGGCGCCCCGTGCTGTTCGCGGCGGCGTGCCGGTCCGCCGGGCTGCCCGAACCGCGGGTCGTGCCCTGGGCGGACGTCCTGCGCGGCGCCCCGCTCGGCCTGGCCGCGGGCGACCTCGTGCGCGTCGACTCGCCGGGCGAGGACCGCGAGGCCGACGCGCTGCTGCGCGGCCCCGGCGAACCGGCCCGGGTGGGCGGCGGCGCCCGCTGGCACCGGACGTTCACGGCGGCGCTGCGGCGGATGTCCGGGGAGGCGTCGGCGGCGGGCGCCCGCCTGCTCGGCGACGTCGAGGAGATCGCGGTCATGTTCGACAAGCGGCGGTCGCACGCCCGCCTGCTGGCGGCCGGGGTGCCCGTCCCGGCCGCGCTGCCGGGCGTCTCCGGCTACGCGGCACTCCGGTCCCGGATGGACGAGGCGGGGGAGCGGCGCGTGTTCGTCAAGCCCGCGCACGGCTCGTCCGCGTCCGGGGTGGTGGCGCTGCAGACCGCACCGCCGACCCGGATCAGGGCCGTGACCTCGGCGTCCATGGCGGACGGGCAGCTGGTCAACTCGCTGCGCGTCCGCTCCTACGAGACCGAGGAGGAGGTCGCCGCGCTCATCGACCTGCTCGCGCCGGACGGCCTGCACGTCGAGCGGTGGCTGCCCAAGGCCACGATCAACGGCCGCGTGTTCGACCTGCGGGTCGTCGTCATCGGCGGCAAACCCACGCACGCGGTCGTCCGGACGAGCCGAACGCCCATGACCAACCTGCATCTTGGCGGCGCCAGGGGCGACCTGGGAGCCGTGCAGCGCGTGCTCGGCGAGACCAGATGGCGGCGGGCACTCGACGTGTGCGCGCGGGCCGCGTCCTGTTTCCCGGGCAGCCCGATGGTCGGCGTCGACCTGCTCGTGGGGATCGGCCTGAAGCGGTTCGCCGTCTGCGAGGTGAACGCGTTCGGCGACCTGCTCCCTGGGCTTACCGGTCTGCCCGGTAGCCCGGCCGAGGGACTCGACACGTACGGCGCCCAGGTCGCTCTGCTCCAGGACGCGGCGGGGGCGGCGGCGTGACGAACATGGATGCAGGCGTGTCGCACGACATGAACGCCATCGTCGGCACCCACGATCTGCTCCTGGTGACTCTCGACACGCTCCGCTACGACGTGGCCGCCGAACTGGCCGCGGCAGGGGAGACGCCCACACTCGCCGGGCTGCTCCCCGGGGGCCGTTGGGAGCGCCGCCACACGCCGGGCAGTTTCACCTATGCGGCGCACGCCGCGATGCTGGCCGGGTTCATGCCGACCCCCGCGTCCCCTGGGCCGCACCCACGTCTCTTCGCGGGGGCGTTCCCCGGCAGCGAGACGACCGCGCCCCACACGTGGACGTTCGACGCCGCCGACCTGCCGTCCGGGCTCGCCGCCGCCGGCTACCACACCGTCTGCGTGGGCGGCGTCGGGTTCTTCAACAAGCTGACGCCGCTCGGGTCGGCGCTGCCGTCCCTGTTCGCCGAGAGCCACTGGGAGCCCGCGTTCGGCGTGACCGACCCCGACGCGCTGCCCAACCAGATCGACCGCGTCGCCGAGACCATGGCGCGGCTGCCGTCCGACCGGCGGCTGTTCCTGCTGGTGAACGTCGCGTCGCTGCACCAGCCCAACTGGTTCTATCTGCCCGGCGCCACCCGGGACGACGGCGACACGCGCGCCAGCCACGCCGCCGCCCTCCGCCATGTCGACGCCCACATCGGGCGCCTGTTCGCGCTGATGCGCCGCCCCTGCTTCGTCATCGTCTGCTCCGACCACGGAACGGCCTACGGCGAGGACGGCCACACCGGGCACCGCATCGGCCACGAGGTCGTCTGGACCGTTCCGTACGGGGAGTTCGTTCTACAGTGAAGCCTTACCAGGGATACGTGTACGCGTACCCGCACAAGACCGCCTACCGTCCGTTGGACCCGGCGCCTCCACTGCGCGACGTGTGGGCGGGGGAGCCGCTCGACTCGCTCTTCCTGTACCTCCACGTGCCCTTCTGCGAGATGCGGTGCGGCTTCTGCAACCTCTTCACGCGCACGGGCGCGCCCGAAGAACTGACCGGCGCCTACCTGGACGCCCTCGACCGGCAGGCGACCGCCGTACTGGACGCCCTGGACGGCCCCGCCTTCGCCACGGCCGCGTTCGGCGGCGGCACACCGACCTACTTCACCGCCCCGGAGCTGGAGCGCCTCTGCGACATCGCCGGACGCTTCAAGGGCTTCGGGACGATCCCGCTCGGCGTGGAGACGTCCCCGGCCACCGCCACCACCGACCGCCTGACCGTCCTCGCCGAACGCGGAACCACCCGCATCTCCATCGGCGTGCAGAGCTTCCTGGACGAGGAGGCGCGCGCGGCGGTCCGGCCCCAGAAGCGCGCCGAAGTGGAGGCCGCGCTGGACCGCATCCGGGCCGTGGGCTTCCCGACCCTCAACATCGACCTCATCTACGGCATCGACGGCCAGACGCCCGCGACATGGCTGCACTCCCTGGACGCCGCGCTTGCATGGCGTCCAGAGGAGGTCTACCTGTACCCCCTCTACGTCCGTCCGCTGACGGGTCTGGGACGCCGCGCCCAAGACTGGGACGACCAGCGCCTCACCCTGTACGGCATCGGCCGTGACCACCTTCTTGCCGAAGGCTACGAGCAGGTGTCGATGCGGATGTTCCGGCTCCCCGGAGACACCGCCAACGGCACCGAGTACTGCTGCCAGACGGACGGCATGGTCGGGCTCGGCTGCGGAGCCCGCTCCTACACCTCCCGCCTGCACTACTCGTTCGAGTACGCGGTGGGCGCCGGGCAAGTGCGCTCCATCATCGACTCCTACGTGAGCGAGACCGACTTCACCACCGCCCGTGTCGGGTTCACCCTGGACGGCGACGAGCAACGCCGCCGCCATCTGCTCCAGTCCCTACTGCAGGCGGCCGGGGTCGACCGGGCCGAGTACCGCGCGCGCTTCGACAGCGACCCACTGGACGACTTCGCCACCGACTTCGCAGCGTTCGGTGAGCGCGGATGGCTGGAGACGTCCGACACCACGGTGCGGCTCACGCCGGAAGGGCTCGCCTACTCCGACGCCATCGGCCCCGCGCTCTTCTCGTCCCGCGTCGAGGGCCTCATGGACTCCTACGAGGCGCGCTGATGGGGCGGCACCTGACGATCCTCTACCGGGGGCCGCTCGCGAGCTGCGACTACGACTGCCCGTACTGCCCTTTCGCCAAGCGCCGCGACACACCGGACCAGTTGCGCGCCGACCGCGCCGCCCTGGAACGCTTCACGGAATGGGTCGCCGGCTGCGGGCACCCCGTCTCCGTCCTGTTCACGCCGTGGGGCGAGGGGCTGGTGCGCTCCTGGTACCGGCAGGCGCTCACCACGCTGAGTCATCTCCCGCATGTCGAACGGGTCGCGATCCAGACCAACCTCAGCCACCGTGTGTCGTGGACGGCCGACGCCGACCTCACCCGGCTTGCGCTCTGGGCGACCTACCATCCCGGGCAAGTGCCCTATGAACGCTTCCTAGGGAAGTGCCGGGACCTGGCAGAGCGCGGCGTCCGGTACAGCGTCGGCATTGTCGGCCAGCCCGAACACCTCGACGCCGCCCGCCGTCTGCGCGCCGACCTGCCCACCGGCACCTACCTGTGGGTCAACGCCGCCGAGGGGCGCGTCTACGACGACGCCGAAGCCGCCACCTGGGCCGAGATCGACCCGCTCTTCCCGCTCAGCCGCCGCCCGCACGCCAGCCGCGGCCTCCCCTGCCGGACGGGGGACACGGTGGTGTCCGTGGACGGCGACGGCACCGTCCGCCGCTGCCACTTCGTCCCGGCCGTGCTGGGCAACCTGTACGACGGCACGTTCCGGGACACGCTGGCCCCGCGCCCATGCCCGCTCGACGTCTGCGACTGCCACATCGGCTACGTCCACCTGGAGCCCCTCGGGCTTTACGACACCTTCGCCGGCGGCGTCCTGGAACGGATCCCGGCCCTGCTGGAGCGTTGAAGGACGGGCGTCCCTTGGTGACTGGGGAAGTGCGACCAAGGGACGCCCGCGGGCTCAGGTCTGCTTCTCGGGGTGGTAGTCGGCCTCGTCCACGCCGAACGTCCAGGCGACGCCCGCGCGCGCTGTGCGGGTGCCGGGCGGGACGCGCAGATAGTAGGTGCGGTACGTCCCGTCAGGTTCGGGGGTGGAATTGACCACCTCGACCATGACCACCGGCTCGTCGCCGGGCAGGTCGATGGACCACAGGACGCCCGTCTCGTCCCGGTGCAGGGGACGCGCGCCCGTCTCGGCCAGGTACCGGTCGTATCCGAAGATCTCCAGCATGACCCGGCGCAGTTCGGCGTTCGCCTCCGCCGAGATCCGGTCGGGCGTCAGCCCCGTCAGCGAGGCCACGAAGTCGGGCGGGATGGGCATGCCGCGCCAGGCGTGCAGCGCGAACCCGTCCGGGTAGGCGAGAGCGGGGCCGTCGCCGCGGTGCAGCCGCCCGGGCTCGTCGCGGTGCAGCTCGCTCGGACGTTCCGACAGGATCACCAGCCGCTCGTACGGCCACCACCAGCCGGCCGACCGGGCGACCTCGGCAAGGCCCGCGAGAGGGCCCTCCAGCCGCCCGAGCGACTCGAACAGCGCCAGCCACGGCGCGTCGTGCTGGCCGAGTACGGCGTCGAGCGTGGCGGCGCGCAGCAGGGACGCCACCTGCTCCTGATCCGGCGCGGGGCGCTCGTTCCCGGCCGCGAGCGACCCGGCGTGGGCCTGCTCGCCGATGGCCGCGCGCACCCGCGTGACCAGCGACTGGACCTGGCCCCACAGGAGGCCGCCCGTCTCGGCCCACGTGCGCGGCCACTGCTCCGGCCCCTGTTCGGAGCAGGCCGCCGCACGCATCGCCTCCCACGGGCGGGTGCGGACGTCCGCGAGGACGCTCCCGCCCGCCGGCCCTTCACCGAGGTCGGCGCGGGCCTGCTCGACCAGCTCGTCCAGCCCCGCCGCCTTCAGCGCGTCGCCGTGCCCCGCCAGGACGGCCGCCGCGACGGCGCCGCGCGCGGGGGAGGGGACCCACACGTACCGTTCAGGGGCGGCCAGGCCCGCGGAGGCGTAGGCGGAGGCGACCCCCGCCTCGGCCTGGGCGCGGTCGGCGGGGCCGGTGCCGAACGCCGCCGCCTGCCAGTCGCCGACCACGAAATGGGTTTCGCGCAAGGTTCCGGTGACCATCCCGCCGCCTCAGTCCGCCACGACGCGCACGGCGCCGGGCACGTACTCGCGCTGGCGGACCACCCGGTACCACCCCTTGGGCAGCGTGATCGCCGCGTGCTCCTCATGCACCAGCCGCCCGCCGGACGGCAGGTGCAGATGGTCCGGGGCGAGCGGGTCGGGGGTGCGCAGCAGCGAGCCCGGCGCGGTCAGCGCGTGCGCGTGCCCGGTGGCCTCTCCGAGGGCCAGCACCATGCGTCCCCGGCCGTCGCGCGGAGCGGACGGCAGGTCGCGCACGGACCGCGGGACCGCCTCCTCGGACACGGGCAGGATCAGGATGTCTCCCTGTCGGTACATGCCGCGAACGTAACGTCCGCCACCGACAGAACGAGGGCTCAGAAACCGCGCGTACGGCGGGCCGCGGGACGGGCCCACCGTCCGGACGCGCCGAGGCCGACGCGCTGGAACGCGCGGACCAGCTCACCACCGAGGTTCACGCCGGCGCCCAAGGCCAGCGCCACGGACACGGCCCCGATGAGGCTCAGCACACCCGTGTTCGGGGAGCCCGTGTTGAGTTCCACCATGCTGCGGTACAGCGCGGTCCCGGGCAGCAGAGGGCCGATGGCCGGGACCACGTAGGGCATGACGGGTTGCTGGTTTCTTCGCGCCAGCCAGTTCGCCGCGACACCGACGACCGTCGCCGCCACCGCCGCCGCCAGCACCGGGGGGACGTTCCACCCGCGCGACAGGACGTACAGCACCCAGATGAGCGCACCGCCCAAGGCCGCCGCCAGCAGGACCTGCTTGGGCGCGGCAAGGGAGATCGCGAACGTCACGGAGATCGCCGCCGCCGCGATCACCGCGACCGGCCGCAACTCCGCCGCCGGCGTGGGCAGATGCTTGACGTCGATGGGGACGTTCAAATTGACCGCGAGGTAGACCACCGCGCCGAGCCCGGCGACGATCGCGGCGATCATGAAGAAGACCTCCAGGACCCGCGCCCCGGCGCTCACCAGGTCGCCGGTGATGCCGTCCTGAATGCTCGCGACCAGGGGGCGTCCCGGCAGCAGCGCCAGGATCGCGCCCGTGACGATGGTGGAGGCGTCCTTCGGATTGCCCAGGGCCACCACGATGACCGCGGCTCCCGCTCCTATCGCGGCGGCGACCGTCAGCTGGAAGAACTCCGCGATGCCGCGCCGCGCCAGCGCCGCGGCGGTGCGGTCGCCGAGCACCGTCGCGATGAACGCGGTCGTCGCGACGAGCGGCCCACCACCGGACAGCACACTGCCCGACGCGGCGATGAGGCCCAGCGACACGACCATCAGCCACGCCGGATAGGGCGCGCGCCCGCTCTTGATCCCCGCGAGGCGCTTGTGCGCGTCGTCCAGTTCCAACATGCCGATGGAGGCGTCCTGGACGAGATCATGCAGCGCCGTAAGGCGCCAGTAGGCCGGGGTACGGCGCCGGATGGCCCGCGTCCCCGTCATCGGCGGCGCACCCTTGCCCGGGTGGGCCGACACCAGAAGGCTCGTCAGCGTGACCTGGACCTCGCACCGGGGAAGCTCATAGGCCACGGCCAGGCTGAGCATCGCCTCGTTGACGCGCTCGGTGGTCTCGCCGCTCGCCAGCAGCAGTTCACCGACGCGCAGGACGAGATCGACCGCACGCGGGTCGACGACCTCACCGGGCTCTTCCTCTGGCGGTTCCGGGGGATGCCCGTCCATCAGGACCTGCCAGGTCCGCCGCAATCGTTCGGCAGCGCGCATTGCCCCCGCTGTGTTCCTTCCCCGCCGTCACCTGATCTTGACCAGCAGGCTACCCACGCACTCGCGGCCGCAACGCCCCGGCTCCCACCCGCCTTTTCCACAGAACGCGTTTTTGGTGCGGTGTCTTCCGCGGCGCTGGTACCAAGGACACATGAGCACTTCAGACGGGCTCCGGGACGATGCCGAGCGCTGCCTGCGCGCCCTCGCCGGCGACCACGCGCGGCTCCGCGACGACCAGTGGACGGCGATCAGCGCGCTCGTCGTCGACCGGCGCCGCGCCCTGGTCGTGCAGCGCACCGGGTGGGGCAAGTCGGCGGTGTACTTCGTGGCGACCCGGCTGCTCCGCGAGCGCGGCGCCGGCCCCACTGTGATCGTCTCGCCGCTGCTGGCGCTGATGCGCAACCAGATCGAGGCCGCCGACCGGGCCGGCATCCACGCCCGCACGATCAACTCGTCCAACACCGGCGACTGGGAGCAGATCTTCGCCGAGGTCGAGGCGGGCGCGGTCGACGTGCTGCTCGTCAGCCCCGAACGGCTCAACAACCCCGACTTCCGCGATCTCGTCCTGCCGAAGCTCGCCGCCGGGGCCGGGCTGGTCGTGGTCGACGAGGCGCACTGCATCTCCGACTGGGGCCACGACTTCCGCCCCGACTACCGGCGGCTGCGCACCCTGCTCGCCGAGCTGCCGCCCGGCATCCCCGTCCTCGCCACCACCGCGACCGCCAACGCCCGCGTCACCCAGGACGTCGCCGAGCAGCTCGCCGGCGACGACGCCCTCGTCCTGCGCGGCCCGCTGGAACGCGAGTCGCTGCACCTCGCCGTCGCCGCGCTCCCCACCGCCGAGCAGCGCATCGCCTGGCTCGGCGAGCACCTCGCCGACCTGCCCGGCTCCGGCATCATCTACACGCTCACCGTCGCCGCCGCCCACGAGATCACCGGCTACCTCCGCGACCGGGGGCACGAGGTCGCCGCCTACTCCGGCCAGACCGAGCAGGCCGAACGCCTCCAGGCCGAGCAGGACCTCCAGGACAACAAGCTCAAGGCCCTCGTCGCGACCAGCGCCCTCGGCATGGGCTTCGACAAGCCCGACCTCGGCTTCATCGTCCACATGGGCGCGCCGCAGTCCCCGGTGGCGTACTACCAGCAGATCGGCCGCGCGGGCCGCGGCGTCGACCGCGCCGAGGTCATCCTCCTCCCCGGCCGGGAGGACCGCGACATCTGGGCCTACTTCGCCAGCCTGGCGTTCCCTCCGGAGCAGACGGTCCGCACCACCCTGGAGGTCCTCGACTCGGCCGACCGCCCGCTCTCCACCGGCGCCCTCGAACCGATGGTCGACCTCACCCGGGCCCGCCTGGAGATGATGCTCAAGGTCCTCGACGTGGACGGCGCGGCCCGCCGCGTCAAGGGCGGCTGGACGTCCACCGGCCGGCCCTGGAGCTACGACCGCGAACGCTACGAGCGCGTCACCGCCGAGCGCCGCCGCGAGCAGCAGGCGATGCTCGACTACATCTCCACCACGGGCTGCCGCGAGGAGTACCTCCGCCGCCAGCTCGACGACCCGGCCGCCGCCCCCTGCGGCCGCTGCGACAACTGCACCGGCCGCCACTGGCCCACCGACGTCGCCCAGGAGAGCGCGACCCGCGCCCGCGACCGCCTGCACCGCCCCGGCGTCGACATCGCCCCCCGCCGCATGTGGCCCACCGGCCTCAAGGACGACCTCGGCGTGTCCGGCCGCATCAAGGCCGACCTCCAGGCCGAGACGGGCCGCGCCCTCGGCCGCCTCACCGACATCGGCTGGGGCAACCGCCTCCGCGACCTGTTCGCCGCCGACGACACCGACGTCCCCGCCGACCTGGTCGACGCCGTCGTCAAGGTCCTCGCCGCCTGGGACTGGGGCACCCGCCCCACCGGCGTCGTCACGATCGGCTCCCGCTCCCGCCCCCGCCTGGTCACCACGTTCGGCCGCCGCATAGCCGAGATAGGCCGCCTCCCGTATCTGGGCGAACTGACCCCGCTCGGTGACCCAGGCCCCCGACGCCACAACAGCGCCCAACGCCTCCACCAGGTCTGGCAGAGCCTGGCCGTCCCGGTGCCCCTCACCGAGGCCCTCCAAGACAACCCCGGCCACATCCTCCTGGTAGACGACCGCATAGAAACCGGCTGGACGATGACCGTCGCCACCCGTCTCCTCAAGGAGGAGGGCGCCCAATCAGTCCTCCCCCTGACCCTCGCCACCCCCTCCTAACCCACCCACCCCCTCCTAACCCACCCACGGCATCGCACGCGGCACGCCCACGCCTGCCGCCGCCACCGGGCGGAGCGACGGGAACGCCCACGCGGCCCGGGCGGCGCGCCCGCGGCCGGATCGGGCCACCGGGGACGGACATCAGAAGCGCTCGCCCGCCTCGATGACGGGGTCACGGTGAAGGCCCGCCGAACCATGAGAATCGCCGGTGTGGTGCCTGGGGTGGGGTTGGTCTCCCTCTCAGGGGGCGGGCGCGGGTTACCCGTGCAGGACGATGCGCGTGCGACACCGTGCCGTCCAGGCTGCCGTGCATGAAGTTGATCTCGAAGGGCAGCGGGATACTGGTGGCCGGGGTCGCCGCGGTGGTGGCGAGTGGGCTGGTCGCCGTGCCGGCGGGACGTGCCGGGACGCCTCAGCGGACGGCGGAGAACGCGTCGGCCGGGTGCGTGCCGGTGCCGGGTGCGGTGTGCGGGACGGTGCGGGTTCCGCTGGTGCGGGCCCGCCCCGGGCTGGGGGACATCACCGTGGCCTACGCGTTGATCAAGCACCGCGACACGTCCCGGCCCGCCAGGGGAACCGTGACCATCAATCCGGGCGGCCCCGGCGATTCCGCGATCGCGTCCGCCTCCACGTACGCCCGCATGTTCGGCGGGCTGCTGCAGGATCATGACCTGCTGCTCGTCGATCCGCGCGGGGTCAACCGGTCCGACCCGGTCAGTTGCGGCGCGCTCAGTTCGCTGCCCGCGACACGCGAGGAGTTCGTGCGGGCGGTCGGCGAGTGCGGCCGGACGCTGGGCGCCGGGGCGCGCGGCTACACCTCCGCCGAGATCGCCGATGACATCGACGCCGTCCGCGCGGAGCTGGGCATCGCGCGGCTGGACTTGATCGGGGAGTCCTACGGCACCTACCTGATGACGGTCTACGCGAAACGGCACCCCGAGCGGGTGCGCTCGCTCGTGCTCTCCAGCGCCTACCCGCTCGCCGTGGACATGTGGGGACGTCCCAACGCGCAGGCGGCCCGCCGGGCGCTGCGGCTGGTCTGCGAACGCAGCGCCGGCGCCTGCGACGGCGACCGGGTGCTCCGCGACACCGCACGGCTCGCCCAGCGGCTCCGCACCCGGCCCGTCTCCTACACGCTGGGCGGACAGCGGCGGCGGCTCGACGACACCGCACTGGCCTCGATCGTCTACGGGCTGGCCAAGACGGCGCCCGCCGGCCTCGGCGACGTCCCCGCGATGGTCAGCAGCGCACTGCGCTCCGACACCGCGATGCTGATCGACGCCGCCCAGAAGACGGCCCCGCTGAGCGGGTCCTCACTGCGTCAGGACGACCCGCAGCCCTTCAACCCCGAACTGGCGGCGACGGTGGTCTGCAACGACTACCCGACGCTGTGGGACCGCGGAGCGCCGACCCCCCTTCGGCTCCGGCAGTTCGCGGCCGGGCGCGCCGCACTGCCCGAGCGCGACTACTGGCCGTTCGGAAAGCGGGCCTGGACCAGCATGAGCTACGACCAGGGCAACACCTGCGTCCGCTGGCCCGACCGGCACGGCCCGGGCCAGCCGACCGGCGGGCCGTTCCCCGACGTCCCCGTCCTCGTGACCTCAGGTGATCTGGACGCCAACACTCCGACCGAGACGGGGCGGCAGGCCGCACGCCAGTTCCGCCGCGCCGCGGTCGTGGAGGTGCCCAACGTCGGCCACGTGCCCGAACACGAGCCCAGCGGCTGCGTGGCCGGGATCCAGACCGGATTCGTCCGTGACCTGCGAGTCCCCGACACCTCCTGTCTGGCCGAGATCCCGCCCGCCCCGGTACGCCGGGGGTGACGGGTCAGGGGGTGTAGCGGGTCTGGGTGAAGGTGCCCTTGGTGAAGGCGAAGATCTTGGTCGGCTGCACGGCCAGGACGAGGGCTTCGCCCGCCTGGTGGACGAAGCCGGTGTCGGCCACCTCGTACTGCCACTGGCCGGTCCACTTGGTGGTCCAGACGGCGGCGAGGCGTTCGAGGGTGGGGCGGTCCGTGACGCGCCGGGCCTCGCCTTCGACCATGACGTCGAGGCCCTGCGTCCAGTCGTTGCAGCCGGTCGTGAGGACGACGTGGGGGTTGTGCGAGAGGTTCACCGCCTTCTGCTCCTCCGGCCCCGTGCAGAAGTGGAGGGCGTCGTCGAGCCAGACCGCCACCAGGGGCGTGACGTGCGGGCGGCCGTCGGCGTGGACGGTCGTGATCCAGAAGAGCTGCGCCGTTTCGAGGGCTTTGAGCGTGGTGGCCCAGGGGGTCGCCTGGGCGGCGGGGTCACTGAAGCGCTCGTCGAGCTGCGGTGTCGGGTTCTGCATGGTCATTCGCTCCCATCGATGGTGTCGCAGATGATGTGGTCGATGCGCGTCAGCGCCGTCAGGTCGGGGGTGAAGCGGTTGCGCATCACCGCGACGGCCACGCCCGTGTCGATGTCGGCGTAGGCGGCCGAGCCGTTCATGCCCGGCATGCCGAACGTCGATCCGGGGCGGGGGCGGGCGGGACGGTAGTCGCTGAAGCCGAACGCCCAGGTCGCCGGCATGTCCATGACCTCGTCCATGCCGTCGACGTGGACGGCCGCCATGTCGGCCAGGCGGGCGGGGGAGACCAGGTCGACGCCGTCGACGTGGCCCAGGAGGGCGGCGTAGACGCGGGCCGCGCCGCGGGCCGTCATCGTGCCGGCGGACGGGATGTCCGAAGTGAGAACGTCCGGGCGGTTGGCGTATGCGGCGTCGGGTCTGATGCCCGGTGGGAGTGACCGGTCGGCCGGGGCCGGGCCCGGTGGCGGTTCCGTCGGCGGTTCCTGGTGGGCGACGCGGGGCAGGTGCGCGGTGGGGACTCCGAAGTGCACGTCGTCCCCGACGCCGAGCGGCCGCGTGACGGCCTCGTGCAGCCACCAGGTCAGGGTGCGCCCGGTGGCGCGCCGTACGATCTCGCCGAGCAGGAACCCGAACGTCTGCGCGTGGTAGCCGAAGCGGGTGCCGGGCTCCCACCACGGTTCGGACGCGGCCAGCACCGCGCACATGTGGTCCCAGTCGCACAGATCCTCGACCGTGGTGTCGTACGGGGGCGCGGGCACGCCCGCGGTGTGGAGCAGGACGTGGCGGAGCGTCGTCTCGCCCTTGCCGTGGGCCGCGTACTCCGGCCAGACGTCGGCCGCGCGCATGTCGTAGGTGAGTTCGCCGCGTTCCACGAGCACGTGGGCCACCGCCGACGCCACGCCCTTGGCGGTGGAAGCGGCGTAGAAGAGCGTGTCGGGTGTCACCGGGCGCTCAGGGGCGGCCATGCCCGCGACGACGTCGGCGACCGTCCGTCCGTTGTGGACGACCGCGACCTGCAGGCCCACCTCGGCGCCGGACGCCACCAGATCATCGGCCGCGTCTTGGAGTCTCTCCTGGAGGGACGTCATCGGACGCCCGCGCGGGGGGCACCGCTCACGGGCCGGCCCGGCGGCGGGAGCACCGTTGCCGCACGCGGCGGTATGGCGAGGCATTCGCGGGGCATGGGCGCGGGCTCCTTCGGTCGGGATCGGGCGTCACGGTTCTCGCGGCGTCCATACAGACCTTCGTGCCCCCGCTGATTCATCGGTCGCACGGACGGTGACTCGGCCGTACCGTCCGCACGCTGGGCTGATCTCACCGTCCCGGCCCGGAGAGCTACCCGAGCGTGCCCTGCCGACAGCCGTTGCGAGCGGGGCGCGCGCGGTGGGTCCGGTGATCGTGGGCCGCCCGCGCGCCCCCGTGGGCGCGGGCGGGACGATCGGACCGGCCCGTGCGCGCGGCCCCGCGCACGGGCCGGCGTCCGGCCCCGGCGCCGCGGCGGAGAAGGGCCGCGGCGAACGGGAGTCGGGTCGCCGGGCGGCGGCCCCGGTGGCCGGCACCACCGGGGCGCGCCCGGAACGCCGCCGTCCGGTCGGGACGAGGGACGGCGGCGGGGAGCGGCTCGAAAGAAAGTGTCCTAGAGGTCAGAAAACTCTGTCCAGCTGTTTGCAAGAACATCTTTAGATAAGTTCAGTGGGAAATGTCATCAGTTCCCGCCCAGCTGGCCGCATGGCCATTTGTCGTCGGACCGGTGGAACAGGTAGTAATGTCCCTCACCGTGTCACCGACCCTCGACGCCCTCCTGGACGGTCCGTCCGGGCTGCTCGACATGACGTTCGACCAGCTGCGGACGCTCCTGGTGGTGCATGAGACCGGGTCCGCGCTGCGGGCCGCGCGGGTGCTGGGGCGCGAGCAGTCCAGCGTCCAGAAGCAGCTCGACATACTGAACCGCAACAGCCAGAACCTCTGCGGCGAGGTGCTGACGGTCCGCCAGGGGCGCGGCAAGGACTTCCTGTTCACCCCCACCGGCGAGGCCACCGTCGAACTGGCGCGCATGACGTTCGACAAGTGGCTGGAGTCCATTCACCTGAGCCGGCGCAGGCTGGGGCGGATGCTGACCGTCGGCACCACCGAGTTCACCCTGCCGATCGTGTCCCGGGCCTGGAACCGGGTGTCGGAGGAGTTCCGGCAGCGGGAGGTGGAGTTCAAGGTCGCCCACGTCCGCACGAAGGACGTGTGGTCGCGGCTGGAGAACCGGCAGGTCGACCTCGTCTGCGGGAGCATCGTCAGCACCCCCGAGGGCGATCTGCGGCTGAAGGAGTACGAGGTCATCGAGTACGCGCGGGGCCAGGCGCTGCTGCTGACCAACCTGCCGGAGAGCGAGCTGCCGGACGGGCCCGTCGAGACCAGCGCGCTCGGGCGCGTCCCGCTGGTGGTGCCGCCGGCCGGGCTGGTCGCCGACCTGCTCGCCACCTGGTACGGGCCGCACTACCGCGACCGCCTCAACGTCGTCGCCGACATCGACGACGTCCACTACGGGCTGTCGCTGCTGCGGTCCGGGTTCGTCCGCGGCTGCATGATCGTCACCGGGTCGATCGGGCGGGGCATGGCCGCGCAGGACGATCCCGACGCGGTGCCGCTGCGCGCCATCGGGCTGCACGACGACCTGGAGCCCAAGGCCGAGCTGATGACGGGCGCGTTCGTCCGCCGCGCCGACCTGGAGCGCTACGGGCCGGGGCACCCCCTCAACCGCCTCTGGGCGGCGGTCAAGGAGGACGTCCGCACCTACACCCCGCTCGCCTGACCCCTACTTGATCTGGTTGTCGACCACGTCGAGGGTCGGGCGGGCGCCGAGGTGCTTCATCGCGCGGGCGGCGAGCCGGCAGCCGGCGGTGAGCGCGTCGGCGGGCTGCTTGCCGTCCAGCCAGGGCGGCAGGAACCCGGCGACGAACGCGTCCCCGGCGCCGGTGCCGTCGATGATCTTCTCGACGGGTTCGGCGGCGACGGTGACGGGCTCGGGCCGGCCGTTGGTGTACCAGAGGGCGCCGTCGGAGCCGTTCTTGATGACGACCTGCGGATACCAGGCGGTCAGCACCTTGGCGGCCTGCTCCGGCGTGTCGCGGCCGGTGAGGATCTCGGCCTCTTTGGCGTTGACGACCAGCAGCCGCGCGCCCTGCGTCCACTCCAGGAACGGCTCGGCGCCCATCCGCTTGAGCGGGGAGGACGACCCGCCGTCCACCGAGACGGACATCTGCGCCTTGCGGGCGAGGTCCAGGGTGTGGATGGCGGCCTTCCGGGAGCCCTCGTTGATCAGCGAGTAGCCCGACAGGTGCAGGTGCGTGCCCTGGTTGAACAGGTCTTTGCAGCGCTCGATGTCCTCGGGGAGGAGCGCGCCGTTGGCACCGGGATCGGACAGCATCGTCCGGTCGCCTTTGTGCGTGACCATGACCACGCAGGTGCCGGTGGGACGCTCCTGGTCCATGACGAGGCGGGCGTCGACGCCGTACCCCATCATCTCCATGTCCCGGTTCCGGCCCGCGATGTCGGAGCCGCGGCGGCCGACGAACGCGACCTCGACCCCTTCCAGGGCGAGCCAGGCCGCCACGTTGGCGCCGGAGCCGCCCCCGTGGGTCGTTACAGCGGCGGGCGTGTCGCTCCCCTTCGCCAGGGGATACGCGGCACGCGCCACGGTGTCTGTCATGAGATCGCCGACCACGACCACGCGCGTCATGGAGTCATCACCTCGATCAACACGGCCCGCGCGAGCGGCAAGTCTGGACGTGTGCTCGACCGTAACAGCTCCGGAGCCCCGATTAGGTCTCGAACGCGCAGCGAAACGCGGGGAAGACCGTTTTTCCCGGCGCGGCCCCAGGAGCGTCCGTGCCTTACCCTCGGGTACGTGACCGAGCGTTACCCGGATCAGTGGGAGGCCGACGTCGTGCTCAGCGACGGCGGGACGGCCCACCTGCGTCCCATCCGGCCAGATGACGCCGACCTCCTGCGCTCCTTCCACGAGCGGCTGTCCCCGGAGTCGATCTACTACCGGTTCTTCTCGCCGCGCCCGCACCTGTCGGACCGCGACGTCGAACATTTCACGACCGTGGACCACGACCGGCGTGTCGCGCTGATCGCCACGATCGCGGGGGTGATGGTGGCGGTCGTCCGCTATGACCGGCTCGGCGACCGGCCGGAGACCGCGGAGGTCGCGTTCCTCGTGGAGGACGCGCACCAGGGCCGCGGCCTCGGCGCGGTGCTGCTGGAGCACATCGCGGCGGCGGCGCGGGAGCGGGGCGTGCGCCGGTTCGTGGCGAGCGTGCTGCCCGACAACCGCCGGATGACGCGGGTGTTCCGGGAGGCGGGCTACCGGGCGGAGCAGCGGTTCGAGGAGGGCGTGATCGAGCTCGTCCTCGACCTGGAGCCGACCGACACCTCCCTGGAGGTCATGACGGCCCGCGAGCACCGGGCGGAGTCGCGCTCGATCCAGCGGCTGCTGTTCCC
Organism: Actinomadura sp. NPDC049382; assembly: GCF_040677125.1. Taxonomy (NCBI): domain Bacteria; kingdom Bacillati; phylum Actinomycetota; class Actinomycetes; order Streptosporangiales; family Thermomonosporaceae; genus Actinomadura; species Actinomadura sp. NPDC049382. Next base: position 27,274 of record NZ_JBFARO010000027.1, on the reverse strand, counting down.
CGGGTCGGTGGCGGTGATCGGGGCGAGCCGCGCGGAGCACAGCGTGGGGCAGACCGTCCTGCGCAACCTGCTCGCCGGGGACTTCAGCGGGCCGGTGTACCCGGTGCATCCGACGGCGGTCGCCGTGGCGGGGGTGCGCGCGTACGCGTCCGTCCTGGACATCCCCGACGATGTGGATCTCGCGGTCGTCGCCGTCCGTGCCGACAGCGTCCACGGGGTCGTGGAGCAGTGCGCGGCCAAGGGCGTGCGGGGCCTGGTCGTGGTCTCGTCCGGCTTCGGTGAGGTCGGCGAGGAGGGGCGCGCCAACCAGAAGGAGCTCGTCAGCCTCGCGCGCGCGTATGGAATGCGCGTCGTGGGCCCCAACTGCCTGGGCATCGCCAACACCGACACGGATGTGCGGCTCAACGCGACCTTGGCGCCGACCATGCCGGGACGCGGGCCGGTCGGCTTCTTCTCCCAGTCCGGTGCGCTCGGCATCGCCATCTTGCAGCGGACGGCCGAACGCGGCCTCGGCCTGTCCACCTTCGTGTCCGCGGGCAACAGGGCGGACGTCTCCGGCAACGACCTCATGCAGTACTGGGAGGAGGACCCGGCGACCAAGGCCGTCCTGCTGTACCTGGAGTCGCTGGGCAACCCCCGCAAGTTCGCGCGGCTGGCGCGCCGACTGGGCCGCCGCAAGCCGATCGTCGCGGTGAAGAGCGGCCGCAGCACCCAGGGCGTCCCGCTGGGGCACGCGGCGCGCGCGCTCACGCTGCCCGACCACGCGGTCAGCGCGCTGTTCGAGCAGGCCGGCGTCATCCGGGTCGAGGACCTCGCCGAGCTGTTCGACGTCGCGCAGGTGCTGGCCTACCAGCCGCTCCCCGCCGGGGACCGCATCGCGATCATCGACAACTCCAACTCGCTCGGGCTGCTCGCGCAGGACGAGGCGGTGGCGCACGGCCTGCAGGTCAGGCCGCGCATCGACCTCGGCCCCGGCGCGGACGCCGACGACTACGAGGCCGCCCTCGCCGCCGCGCTCGACGACGACACGGTGGACGCGGTCGTGGCGCTGTTCACCCCGCCGACGATCGGCGGCTACGACGTGCGCGTCCCGGAGAAGATGCTCCGGCTCGCCGCCGGCGCCGGCAAACCCGTCGTCGCGACCTACCTGGGCACCGAGGGCATGCCCGCCGAACTGCGCGTCCCCGGCCCGGACGGGATGCCCGCCGAAGGCTCGGTGCCGTCCTACACCTCGCCTGAGGACGCCGTTCGCGCCCTCGCGTACGTAATCAGGTACGCGCAGTGGCGGCGTCGCCCCGCTGGCCGCATGCCGGTGTTCGAGGACGTGGACCGCGACCGCGCCCGCGTCCTCGTCGCGGAATGGCTCGGCGACGGCGGCCCGGTGGACGTCCCGGCGAAGAAGGCGGCGGAGCTGCTCGCCTGCTACGGCATCGAGGTCGCCGAGGGCGGTCACGGCGTGCCGACCCGCATCGTCGTCCGGGAGGACCGCTCGTTCGGCGCGCTGATCTCGTTCGGCATCGCCGACGAGACCGCCGAGCTGCTCGACGACCGCGCCTACCGGCTGTCCCCGCTCGCGGACGTGGACGCCGCGGAGATGATCCGCGCGATCCGCACGGCGCCGCTGCTGCTCGGCCACCGGGGCGCCGAACCCGTGGACGTCAAGGCCCTCGAACGGCTGCTGCTGCGCGCGTCGCGCCTCGGCTACGACCTCCCCGAGGTGGCGCGCCTGGAGCTGGACCCCGTCATGGTGGACGGCCACGGCGTCACGGTGCGCGCGGTGAAGCTGACGCTGGAACGCCCCCTCGGCCCCCGCGCCGAAATGGGCCCCCGCCGCCTCTGAGGCGCGGCCCGCTAGCCCGGTGGGCCGGGCGGACGCGGCTCCGGAGTCGGCGGGACGGGGTCTGGCTCGGGCCCCGGCGGGATCGGCTCCGGCGGCGGCGCCGGGGGCGTCGGCTCCGGCGCAGGACCGGGCGGCGTGGGCTCCGGCGGCGGCCCCGGCGGGACCGGTTCGGGCGACGGGCCGGGCGGAACGGGCCCGGGCGGCCGCGGCGGCGGGCCCGGGTAGGGGCCGGGCGGCGGTTCGGGAGGCACCGGGGGCTCCGGCGTGGGGGCCGGGTCCGGGGTGGGCGGCGGCACCGGCGGCGGGGTCGGCAGTGGATGCTCGTCCATGCCCCCCACCTACCCCGCGGGGGCGCGAATGACCGCGCGGCGGGCCGTCATGTGCGCGTCCGCCACGGACAGGGCAGGATGGGGCCATGAGGGAAACCCGAGCGACCGCCAACGGGTTGCGCACGGCGATCGAGCGCAGCGGTTACTACCCGGCCCTGGTCGCGGACGCGGTCGAGTCGGCCGTCGGTGACGAGCCCGTCGTCGCCTACGTCGTGCACCACGAGGCGACCTTCGACCCGGCGATGGAGGTGCGGCGGCATGTGACCGTGCTCGTGCTGTCCGCGACCCGGCTGCTGGTGTGCCACACCGACGAGCATCCGCCCGGCGAGGGCATGGCCCAGCCGCACGCGTCCACCACCACCGAGGCCGTCAAGCTGGAGCGCGTCCAGTCGGTCGCGGTGACGCGGGTCGTCCCGGACCCGGCGTCCTACGTGCCGGGCGTGCCGCCCACCGAGGTCGTGCTGACCATCGGCTGGGGCGCGATCGCCCACATCGACCTCGAACCCGCCACCTGCGGCGACGAGAACTGCGAGGCCGACCACGGCTACACCGGCAGCGTCACCGCCGACGACCTGTCCCTGCGGGTCAGCGAGGCGGCCGACGGCGCGGACGCCGTCACCCAGGTCCTGGCCTTCGCCGAGGAACTCTCGGCTGCGACCGCCCGGTGACCGGAGTGGAGCGCCAGCGGAACGTAGGGAGCCGGGCGGTCTGCTTTTGCGGGGGGTGTGGGGGGTCGCCCCCCACGGGGAGGATTGCCCGGTGACCGGAGTGAAATACCAGCGGAACGTAGGGAGCCGGGCGGTCTGCTTTTGCGGGGGGTGTGGGGGGTCGCCCCCCACGGGGAGGGTCGCTCGGTGATGGAGGTTCCTGTACCTCGGTATGGGGCCGGGGCGCTTTCTGATCTTCCCGGGTCGGTGCTGGCGGCGCTCGGCGTTCCGGGTGCGGTGAACGTGCTGGGGCTGCCCGAGTTGCCGCGCGCGTGCGTTCTGCTCGTGGACGGGCTCGGCTGGGAGCAGCTCAGGGAGCATCCGGACGAGGCCCCCTTCCTGAACGCGATGGACGGCGGCCCGATCACGGCCGGGTTCCCGGCGACGACCGTCACCAGCCTGGCGTCGCTGGCGACGGGGGCGCCGCCCGGCGGGCACGGGCTGCTGGGCCTGCAGGTGGCGGTGCCCGGCACCGGCCGGCTGCTGAACTGCCTGCACTGGAAGGACGACGACCCGGATCCGGCGGCGTTCCAGCCCGTCCCGACCGCCTATGAGCGGGCGGGGGCGGACGGCGTCGAGGTCGGCTACATCTCGCTGCGCCAGCACAAGCGGTCGGGGTTGAGCCGGGCGACCGCCCGCGGCGCCGAGTACCTGTCCGCCGAGGGCCTCGGGCAGCTCGTCGGGCGCGCCGAGGCGGCGCTGCGCCGCGGTGACCGCGCCTACGTCACCGCCTACCACGCCGACCTGGACGGGACCGGCCACCGCTTCGGCGTCGGGTCCGCCGACTGGCGGCACCAGCTGCGGTTCGTGGACGTGCTCGCCCAGCGGATCGCGGCGGTCCTGCCGCCGGGTGCGGCCCTGTACGTGACGGCCGACCACGGCATGGTCGACCCGTCCGAGCGGGTGGACGTCGACACCGTCCCCGAGTTGCAGGACGGCGTCGCGCTCCTCGGCGGGGACGCCCGCGCCCGGTACGTCTACAGCGAGCCCGGCGCCCACGACGACGTACTCGCCGCCTGGACGGCCCTGCTCGGCGACCGCGCCTGGGTCGTGCCGCGCGAGCAGGCCGTGGCGGACGGCTGGTTCGGCCCCCTCGGCGACGGCATGCGCGAGCGCATCGGCGACGTGATCGCCGTCCCGCGCACCGATCTCGCGATCGTCGCGTCCGAGCGGGAGCCGTGGCTGAACCGGATGGTCGGCATGCACGGCTCCCTCGTCCCGGCGGAGCAGCTCGTGCCGCTGCTCGCCACGTCCCGTCCCTGACACACAGCGGATATGAGATGAACCAGGATTCGCCCCTCCCTAATCAGGGCATTTACGCGCAAACTGGCCGTGTGCACCCTCTCATCGAAGTGCCCGCGCTGGACCGGCTGCTCCGGCGGCAGGCGCCCGTGGTCCTGCTGGACGTCCGATGGCATCTGGCGGGTCCGCCGGGGATCGAGTCCTACCGCAAGGGGCACCTGCCGGGCGCCGTGTTCGTCGACCTCGACCGCGACGTGGCGGGCCCGCCGGGGAACGGCGGCCGGCACCCCCTTCCCGAGCCCGCCGTCTTCGAGGCGGCCATGCGCCGCGCGGGCGTGTCGCACGACAGCCTGGTCGTGGTGTACGACGACGCCGACTCCACCTCCGCCGCCCGCGTCTGGTGGTCGCTGCGCTACTTCGGGCACGACCGGGTGCGCGTCCTGGACGGCGGCTACCGCGCTTGGACGGAGGCGGGCCACCGGCTGAGCACGGCCGAACCCGAGGTGAAGCCGGGCGACTTCATCGCGAACCCGGGGCGGCTGCCCGTGCTGGACGCGGAGGGCGCCGCCGAGCTGGCGAAGGCGGGGGTCCTGCTCGACGCGCGCGCCGCCGAGCGCTACCGCGGCGAGCAGGAGCCGATCGACCCGGTCGCGGGTCACATTCCGGGGGCCCGGAACGCTCCGACGTCCGGAAACGTCGGCGTGGACGGCCGTTTCCTGCCGCCCGGGCTGCTGCGCGAGCGCTTCGCCCAACTCGGCGCCACCGACGCCCTCGACGTCGGCGCCTACTGCGGTTCCGGGGTGACCGCCGCCCACGAGATCCTCGCCCTCAACCTCGCCGGCATCCCCGCGGCCCTCTACGTCGGCTCCTGGTCGGACTGGGTGAGCGACCCGTCCAATCCCGTCGCGACCGGCGACGCCTGACCCGGCTCTTACCACCCTCTCACCCCGCGCCCATCGCCAGGAAACCGGTGGTGGCCGGGGTGCGGGGGAGCGCGGCGAGGGCCTCGGCGGGGCGGCGGCCGGACGCCACGGCCGCGTGGAAGGCCGCCATGAACTCCGGGGTCGCCTCGTCGCGGACGGGGGTGACGCTGGCGATCACCGTGGCGGTACCGAGGGCGAGGAGCGCGCCGGCCATGCCGAGGACGGCGTCGCCCTCGCCGGCGCGGCCGATGTCGCAGGCCGACAGCACGACCAGGTGCGGCGCGTCAGCGAGGTCGTCGAGGTCGTGCACCATCAGCGGGCCGTCGGCGAGCCGCAGCCGCGAGAACAGGGCATTGCTCTCGCGGAACTCGCCGTGCGCGGCGATGTGGGCGAGGGACGCGCCGTCCAGGGCGTCCCGGACGGCCTCCGCGCGCGCTTGCACACCCGTCAGGACGCGCGCCTGAGGGTGGAGCCGCTGGAGCGCGGCGACCTCCCGTTCGGCGTGGCGCAGATCGGGACCCGCGATCAGGACGGCGTGCCCGTCGGGAGGAGCCGCCGCATGGGCCTGGAGCCAAGCGCTCGCGGACGGGACGACCGTGAAGGGCCGCCCGGCCAGTGACGGCAGCGCCGCCCACGGCAGGCCGTGCAGGGCGCCGGTCGGGGCGATGACGAGGTCGCGGTCGCCGATGACGGGGCCCAGCGGGTCGAGCAGGAGCCGGTCGAGGCGCTCCGCCCCGCCGGTGAGGGTCGCGAGGGCCTGCGGGTCGTCCCGTTCGGCGAGGCGGCGCGCGGCGAACCGGAGGAGGCCGGTCTCGCGGTCGACGCCCTCGCACGGCCCGAGGGGGTGGCGGCGCGGCAGCCCGTCCGCGACGGTGACGGCGTGCAGCTCGCCGCCGGTCGCGACCAGCTCGACGAGGACCCGGTCGCCCAGCGCCGCGGCGATCTCGGCGGGCTCGGCGGTGCGGGGCGGCGCGGCCCCGGACGGGCGGCACCGCGTCCGCGACCGGATCCGCGCCTCCAGCACCCCCAGGTCCGGCGCGAGCGCGGACGGCCCGCCGCCGCGCGCGGTGTCGGCCGTGTGGCCGCTGCTCAGCGCGCGGAGCGCGGCCAGCGCGGCGGCGCGCTCGGGGTCGGCGGGCGGACGGACCCGCACCGGGCGCGCGATCGCCCGGCGCCGCTCCTCCACGGCGAGCAGTTCCGCCGCCGAACGGGCCAGGGCGAGGCCCAGCTCGGCCAGCTCGGCGGCGAACCCGGCCGCGCGGGCGCGCAGGTCGAGCGCGCCGAGCACCTCCGCGTGCTCCTCGGTCACCCGCAGCCCCGCGTTGACGGCGGCCACGGCGCCCTCTCGGTCGTGCCGCGCGGCACGTTCGAGGGCGAGGGCGTGCCAGGCGGCGATCTGGGTGGACGCACGCCCCCGCGAACGCCCGACGGAGGACAGCAGGTGCCCGGCGGGCCTGCCCAGCTCCAGCGCGACACGCGCCGCCACGATGCGGGCCTCGTCCGCGGCGTCGGACCAGCCGCCGCCCTCCAGCCGCTCGGCCGTCGCCGCCGCCGAACGGAGCAGGACCGGGGAACGTTCACCGCACGCCCATCTGGCCCTGAGCAAGGCGTGCTCGGCCAGGAGCATCCATCCTGTGCGCTCCTGCTCGGCGAACATGGTGCGGGCGTGCTCGGCTGCGGCGGTGGCGTCCTCCGGGTTGCCGCCGGCCAATTCGGCGTGGGCGAGGAGCAGAAAACCGTCCGCGACATCGCACCCGTACCCGTTCGCCATGGCCGCCTCCAAGGCGGCGGTCAGGACGGGACGCGCCTCATCCGCCAGGCCCGCCATGATGAGGGTCTCCGCCTGGTCGAACCGGCACTGCGCCAGACGTTCACCGGTCAGGCCCGGTTCGGCCTCTGCGAAGAGGCGAAGCGCGCGCGGGGCGTCTCCACGCCGCGATACCGCGAAGGCCAGGTTGCCCTTCGACATCGCCGTCTGATGGCACAGCCCAGCGGCCTCACCCACGGCGACGGCCTCTGCCAGAGCCTGTTCAGCACCGTCGTAGTCACCGCGAAAGGCGCACGCCAGACCCAGATTGGTGAGGAGGCCGTTCAACGCGGCCGCGTCATTGCCTTCGCGTAACCGGGGCAGGGCGGCCTCGGCCACCGCATGGGCCTCGTCCAGCCGTCCGGCCCGAGCCAGGGCGCATGCCCTGTTCGCGGCGAGCCTGTCAGCGTCACGGCCGTGCAGAACGGGTTGCGCCTCGTCCGCGCGGGCGAGGGCCTCGTTGACGTCGCCGCGCGCCGTGAGCAGGCCGACGAGGTTCATCCGCACCTGTGCGGCCGTGTAGCCCTCGGCGAGGCGCAGGGCGCGGTCCAGGTGGGCGATGCCCTCGTCCAGCCGCCCCAGCTCCTTGGCCGCCAGCCCCGCCACCCGCAGCGCGAGGACATCGCCGCCGTCGTCGTCCAGCAGCTCCCGCGCCCGCGCCCACGCGGTCGCCGGGTCCGTCCCCGCCAACGCCAGCAGCGCGCTCTCGTCCCGCCCGGTCACAGATGGATCCAGCTCGTCACGATCGAGGAGCCGTCCTCCAGCCGGAACACGAGGCTGACCAGCCCCTCCGGGACGCGCGGGACGCAGAACAGCCCGGCCGGCTCGGTCCGCGCGCTGATCCCGCCCGGCGGCAGGTCGCGGTGCCGGACCTCGACCAGCGCCGCCGCGGACGGGACGAGCCGCCCGCTGATCTCCCGCTCCCGGCCCTGCTCGGCCACCTCGATCTCCACCTCCCGGCCGGGGCAGCTGAACGTCAGCGTCCGGCACGCCCCGCCGCGCACCCCGGCCGCCGTCCGGCCGCTGCGGTCGTGCGCCAGCTCCGCCAGCGCCGCGGCCGGGAGCCGCCACGCGATCGACGCGCGCGCCGCCGCCAGCACGTCCGCGGGCACGGGGTCCAGGACCTCGAAGGCGTCCCGGACCCCGGACATCAGCTCGTCGTCGTTCACGGGACGAGCCTCCGCAGCGCCTCCAGGCAGCGCGCCCGCGTCGGCGCCACGCTGCCGACCGGGATGCCGAGCGCGGCGGCCAGCTCGGCGTGGCTCGGCGCCAGCGCGAACAGCCGCAGCAGCGTCCGGCAGCGGCGCGGCAGCGTGTCGAGCGCGGCGCCGACCCGGCCGAGCCGGTCGCGGTCGGCGACGACCCGCTCGGGGCCCGGCTCCGGCCGCCGGGGCGCCGGCACCAGCGGCACGTCGCGGCTCCTGCGCCGCACCAGCCGCAGGCTCTCGTTCCGCGCCGTGGTGGCCAGCCAGCAGCCGGTGGCCGCCGGGTCCCGCAACCCGTCGATCCGCTCCACCAGCCGCAGCCACGTCGTCTGCACCACGTCGCCCGCGTCGGCGTCGTTCAATCCGTGCGAGCGGGCGATCGACCACAGCAGCGCGCTGTGCCGCTCGACCAGCCGGGCCCACGCGTCACCGTCGCCGCCGCGCGCCCGGACCACCAGCTCGTCCGTTCCGTCCTTATGGGCCACCGAAGTCTCCTTCCGAGGCCCCCCGCTTATTGCTGACCCTATGCCATCGAACGCTGACTGTCAGTATCATTTTGCGACCCGATGACGACGCCCAGGCCCGCGCGGACCGGATGCGCCGCCGGATCGAGCACGCGGTCGGCCGCCGCGACCGCGCCGACGCCCTCCGCCCCCGGGACCGCGCGCCCCTGCCGGGCACGCCCGCCGCGAGCATGGCCGCGACCTCGCACACGTCCACCTTCGCGGGGGCGCGCAGCCGCAGCCGGGAGACGCCGTACTCGTCGTGCCGTGCGTCGGACCAGCGCCGGAGGACGTTCTCGGCCGCGCCGGCGTCCCGCCCGGCGACGAGGATCTCGTCCCGGCGGATCAGGGCCGGACGGCCTGGCAGCGGCTCCACCACCACCGCGCCGGGATGCCGGACGAGCACCCGCTCGATCCGCGCCTGCTGGTCGAACATCCGTCCTCGCTTTCGCCCTCGCGGCCCCGCGGTCATGGTGCCGGATCATCGACGCACCGTCACCGGAAACGAACGGAAAGTGCCTGGCGGTGAAGGGCGTCGCGGTGGTCGGCGACGGCCCCACCGGGTTGCGTGCTTTCGTCGCGGACCGCCCGCCGAGGGCCTACCCTTGTCGCGCGGACCCGGTGAACGGCGCGCATCGTGCGGTCAAGCGTTCGATAAACAAGGAACTCACGGTGGTGCCAGACGGGCCGATGATGCACAATGAGGGACGCGGACGCCGACTTGGGACGTACGAGGCCGTAGGGGAAGACGAGCCTCGGTACAGATCCAGGAGGTCCGGTGACCGCACGTGGCGTCTTTTACGTCCACTCCGCGCCGCCTGCGCTGAGCCCGCACATCGAGTGGGCCGCCGCAGGTGTTCTCGGTGTGCCCGTTTCCCTTGAGTGGGCAGATCAGGCGGCCGCGCCGGGAACGCTGCGCGCGGAGCTGCATTGGGAGGGCAGGCCCGGTACCGCCGCGGGCATCACCTCGGCGCTGCGCAATTGGAAGCTCGTGCGGTTCGAGGCCACCGAGGACCCCACGCCCGGCACCGACGGCGTGCGGTTCAGCTTCACGCCGTCCCTCGGGGTCTTCTCCGGCGTCATCGGGGCCAACGGCGACATCCTCGTCCCCGAGGACCGGCTCCGCGCCGTGATGGCCAACGCGGCGGTCGGCAAGACCACGCTGGAGCACGAGCTCGACCGCCTCCTCGGCACGCCGTGGGACAACGAGCTGGAGCCCTTCCGCCGGGCCGGCGACGGCGCCCCCGTCCGCTGGCTGCACGCCGCCGTCTGAGCCCCGCCGGTCCGCGCGCCGCGCCCGGCGCGTGGCCGGCCGGGGCGTGCCCGCCCCGCGACGCGCACGCCCCCACGCCGGTGAACGACCACCGCGCTGATGGCCACCGCTACCGGCGGGTGGGCGGGCGTGCCGGCCGAGGGCTTGGGACGGGAACGGCCCGGTGAGCCGCGAGGCTCGCCGGGCCGTTCCCGTGCGCGGGTGTCAGAGGGCGCGCTGGAAGGCGACCGACACGTTGTGGCCGCCGAAGCCGAACGAGTTGTTCAGCGCCGCCGCCGGGCCGTCGGAGATCTTGCGCGGCTCGTCCCGGACGATGTCCAGGTCGGCCTCGTCGTCGAGCTCCTCCAGGTTCGCGACGAAGGGGATGAGCCCCTCCTTCAGCGCGAGGACGGTGAACACCGACTCCAGGGCGCCGGCGCCGCCGAGCAGGTGCCCGGTCATCGACTTGGTGGCGGTGACGGCCACCTGGCGGGCGGCGTCCTCGCCGAGGCCCGCCTTGATGGAGGCGAGCTCGGCCACGTCGCCGGCGGGGGTGGAGGTGGCGTGCGCGTTGATGTGCACGATGTCGGCGGGCTCCAGCCCCGCGTCCTTCAGCGCGCGCTGCATGGCCTTCGCCTGCCCGGCGCCGCTCGGGTCGGGCAGGACGATGTCGTAGGCGTCGCCGGAGTAGCCGCAGCCGGCGGCGATGCCGAGGACGCGGGCGCCGCGGGCGCGGGCGTGCTCCTCCGACTCCAGGATCAGCACCGCGGCGCCCTCGCCGAGGACGAACCCGTCGCGGTTCTTGTCGTAGGGGCGGGACGCGCGCTCCGGCGCCTCGTTGCGGGTCGACATCGCGCGCATGGCCCCGAACGAGGCCATCTGCAGCGGGTGTATGCACGACTCGGTGCCGCCGCAGATCACCACGTCGGCGCGGCCCGCGCGGATCATGTCGATGGCGTAGCCGACGGCCTCGCCGCTGGACGCGCAGGCGCTGACCAGGGCGTGCGAGCCGGCCATCGCGCCGAACTCGATGCCGACGTGCCCGGAGGCGCCGTTCGGCATCAGCATCGGGACGGTGAAGGGCGAGACCCGCGACCAGCCCTTCTCGCGGTAGACGTCATAGCTGTTGAGGGCGGTGTGCAGGCCGCCGATGCCGCTGGAGAACACGACGCCGAGGCGCTCGCCGTCGACGGTGTAGCCGCCGTCCACGCCGGCCTTCTCCATGCCCTTCTGCGGCTTGCCGCCGGTCGACGGCGCGAACCCGGCGTCGGCCCACGCCTCGCGCGCGGAGATCAGCGCGATCGCCTGGTTGCGGTCGAGGCGGCGCATCGCCTGCTTCGGCAGGACCTCGTCCGGCTGGACCTTCAGCGTCGCCGCGAACTGGACCGGCAGCTGATCGACGCCCTCCCAGTCCAGTCTCCGGACCCCGGATTCTCCGGCGAGCAGGGCGGACCAGGTCGACGGCAGGTCTCCGCCGAGTGGGGTCGTTGCACCGAGACCGGTCACCACGACTCTGGTCTGGCTCTTGCTCATACTGGGTGCTCCTTGCGGACTGGGAGGGGAGAAGGGCGGGCGCGCCGCCTTCCGGCCGGGCCGGCGGCGCGCCGTCCCGAGGTGCTAGCTCTGCAGGTTCTGGACGAAGTTGACGACGTCCTTGACCGTCTTCAGGTTGCGCAGCTCGTCGTCCGGGATCTCGACGCCGAACTGGTCCTGCGCGGCCACGGCGATCTCCACCATCGACAGCGAGTCGATGTCGAGGTCGTCGATGAAGTTCTTCTCGGGGGTCACCTCGGCCTTGTCGATGCCGACGATGTCGTCGATGATCTCGGCGAGGCCGGTCAGGATCTGCTCTTCGGTGGCGACTGCCATGGTTCTGCGTTCTCCTTCGGTGGGTTGGTCCAGGCCCGGCGGGCAGGCGTGACGGCCTACGGGATCTGGATGACTTGGGCAGCGTAGGACAGTCCGGCCCCGAAGCCGACCAGCAGGGCCGGGGCGCCGGACGGCACGTCGCCGCGTTCGATCATGCGGGAGAGCGCCAGCGGGATGGAGGCGCCCGAGGTGTTGCCGGAGTGGACGATGTCGTCGGCCACGACGGCGTTGGCCGCCTTCACCTTGCGGGCGATGGCCTCGATGATGCGCAGGTTGGCCTGGTGCGGGACGATGGCGGCGAGGTCCTCCGGCTTGACCCCGGCGCGCTCGCAGGCCTGGAGCGCGATGGGGGCGATGGCGGTGGTGGCCCAGCGGAACACCGCCTGGCCCTCCTGCCGGATGAACGAGTGCCGGTCATCGATGATGATCTTGTCGTACTTGTCGCCGGCGCTGCCCCACACCACTGGGCCGATGCCGGGCGAGTCGCTGCCGCCGACGACCGCCGCGCCCGCGCCGTCCGCGAAGATGATGCAGGTGGAGCGGTCGGTCCAGTCGATCCACTGGGACATCTTCTCGGAGCCGATGACCAGCACGTTGCGGGCGCTGCCCGCCTGGACGGCGGCGCTGGCGGTGGCGAGGGCGTAGCAGAACCCGGCGCAGGCGGCGTTGAGGTCGAACGCGCCGGGCGCGTCGATGCCGAGGCGGTGCGCGACGAGCGCGGCGTGGCTCGGCATCGGCGACTCCGCCGAGCAGGTCGCGAGGATCACGAGGTCGATGTCGGACGGGTCGAGGCCGCTGCCCGCGAGGGCCTTGCCGCCCGCGTGCACGGCGAGCTCGACGATGCCCTCGTCGTCGCCGGCGATGCGCCGCTCGGTGATGCCGACGCGGCTGCGGATCCACTCGTCGCTGGTGTCGACGGTCTCGGCCAGCTCGTCGTTGGTGACGATGCGGGCCGGCCGGTAGTCGCCGAAGGCGAGGACACGGGCGCCGGCGGTCGGCGCGGGGATCGTGAGCCCGGCGGTCATGACGCGTCCGCCTTGATCAGCTCGCGGGCCTTGTCGAGGTCGTCGGGTGTCTTGAGGGCGACCAGCGGGACTCCCTTCAGCTCGCGCCGGGCGAGGCCCGTGAGGGTCCCGGCGGGCGGCAGCTCGATGATGCCGGTGACGCCGATCTCTCGCATCGTCTCCATGCACGCGTCCCAGCGGACGGGCGCGCTGACCTGCTCGACGAGCCGGGCCACGAAGTCGCCGCCGCCGCTGACGGCGGCGCCGTCGCGGTTCTGCAGCAGCGTGGTGCGCGGGTCGGCGGCGCGGACGCCGGCGGTGAGCCGGCGGAGCGTGTCGACGGCGGGCTCCATGTGCTCGGTGTGGAACGCGCCCGCGACCGACAGCGGCCGGAGCCGCGCCTTGGCGGGCGGCTCGTCGGCGAACTTCGCGAGCCGCTCCATCGTCCCGGCGGCGACGATCTGGCCGGCGCCGTTGACGTTCGCGGGGGTGAGCCCGTGCTTGTCGATGGAGGCGAGCACCTCGTCGGTGTCGCCGCCGAGCACCGCGGTCATCCCGGTCTCGGTGACGGCGGCGGCCTCGGCCATCGCCCGGCCCCGCTCCCGGACGAGGACCAGCGCGGTCTCCGGCGTCAGCACCCCGGCGATCGCGGCGGCGGCGAGCTCGCCGACGCTGTGCCCGGCGACGGCGCCGGGGACGGCGTCCTCGTAGAGCACCTCGTAGGCGGCGAGCGCGGCGGCGACCAGCAGCGGCTGCGCGACGGCGGTGTCGCGGATCTCCTCGGCGTCCGCCTCCGTCCCGTACCTGACCAGGTCGAGCCCCGTGACGGCCGACCACCAGGCGAGACGGTCGGCGACTCCGGGTATCTCTAGCCATGGCTGCAGGAAGCCGGGGGTCTGGGCGCCCTGGCCGGGCGATGCGAGGAGAATCACAGCGTCCAGCATTCCGTCAATGTCCGCTGACCTCGATACCGATCAGCACGAACTTTGGTCGGAACCCTTTGTACGACCCCTACAACCCCTGAAGGCGCGTCCGCCGGGTAGGGGTCGGCCGGGAGGTCAGCCGTGGGCGGAGCGCGTCCCGAAGCGGCCGAGGACCAGGGCGATGCGGAGGGTGAAGGCGTTGCGGCCGTCGGTGGGCGCCAGCCCGGTCAGCTCGGTGACGCGGCGGAGCCGGTACCGGACGGTGTTGGGGTGGACGAACAGCAGCCGCGCGGTGGCCTCCAGCGACGAGCCCTGTTCGAGGTAGGTGGTGAGCGTGTCGAGCAGGGGCGCGCCGGCGGCGAGCATCGGGTTGTAGACGCTCTCCACGAGGTAGCGGCGCGCGTCGTCGTCGCCGTCCAGGGCGCGTTCGGGCAGCAGCTCGGTCGCGTGGACGGGACGGGGCGCGTCGGGCCATCCGGCGGCGGCGCGCAGGCCGGCGACGGCGGCCTGCGCGGAGTGGGTGGACTCGTAGAGGTCGGCGACCTGCGGGCCGACGACGACGGGCCCGGGGCCGCACTTGGCGGCGATGGGGCGGGCCGCCTCGACGGGGTCGATATCGCCGCCGACGATGACGATGACGCGGTGCCCCTGCACGCCGGCGAGCACGTCGGCGCGCGCGCGGCGCGCGGCCAGCTGCATCTGGTCGATGGTGACCTCGGGCTCCTCGTCTTCCGGGGTGAACCCCGCGATGACGGTGACGGGCTTGGACGTCCAGCCGAGGGCGGCGGCCCACGAGTGCATGCCGTCGTCGACCTCGCCGCGCAGCACCGCGTTGACGACGAGGGCCTCCAGCCGGGCGTCCCAGGCGGCGCGCGTCTCGGCGGCGCGCGCGTAGACCTGGGCCGCGCCGAACGCCACGTCGCGGGTGTAGCGGAGGATGGCCTCGCGGAGCTGGGCCTCGCCGCCGGGCGCGGCGAGCTCGTCCAGCCGGGTCTCCACCACCTCGATGATGACGCGGATCATGTCGATGGTGTGGTGCAGCTTGATGGAGCGCAGCAGCTCGCGGGGCGCGGTGCCGAACACCTCGCCGGCGATGGCCGGGCGCGTCTTCTCGTTGTTCTTGAACCACTCGACGAACGCGGCGATGCCCGCCTGCGCGACGAGGCCGATCCAGGACCGCTGGTCGGCCGGCATGCGCCGGAACCAGGGGAGCTGCTCCTCCATGCTCGCCAGCGCCGCGGTGCCGAACGTCCCCATGGCCTTCTCCAGGCGCTGGGTGGTCTGGTCGCGGATTTCGGCCTCGTTCGCGGTGTCCACCACCCCAGGGTGCCACTATCCCGATGATGACCCGACCCCGAGTGCCGGACGGGTCAGCCGTGCGTGACCTCGGAGGCGCGGCCGAGCGCGATGTCGGTGAGGTTGCGCAGCGACGCCGAGCCGGGGGCGAGGTAGTCGCTGTGGCCGCCGGATCCGGCGTCGAAGACTCGCGCCCCGAACTCGGGGGAGACCGGGTCGGGGCCGAGGCCGATGCCGAGGAAGCGCACGTGGGGGACGTCCTCCATCCAGTCGGTCGTGCCGCGCCCCGCCCAGACGCGGGCGGTGCCGCTCAGCTTGGACGCCGACCAGGCCGACGTGCCGGGACTGCCGTAGAGGGCGATGTCGGTGACGTGACGCCAGGACGTGCTCTTGGGCGCGTCCAATGCCGCACGGCCGCACACCACCGAGCCGTAGCTGTGGCAGAGCAGACCCACGGTCGCGCTGGGGTTGACCCGGTGCAGGCCCTTCACGAAGTGGCGCAGTTTCCCGGCGCCTTCGTCGGCCCGGTCGTCGGTGAGGACGTCGCTGCTGAACGTCTTGGGCGCCGCGTAGCCGAGCCAGGCGACGACCGCGAGCTCCGGGTCCGGCGCCATGGAACGCGCCTGCGCGTAGACGGCGCGCGCGCCGCCGCCCGGTGTCGACCACGGTTTGCCGCCGCGCGTGTCGAACGCGGACAGCGTGGTGTCGGCGCCGGGGACGAGCACCGCGACCCGCCGCGCCCGGGTGAGGTCGCCGACGACCTCGACGGCGCGCCCGCCGCCGCGCGGGTCGAAGTAGAGGAAGCGGCGTCCGGGCTGGAGGAACGCGCCGAGCGCCTTGCCGCGGTCGGTGTCGCCGACCGACTGCGCCGTCTTCAGCGCCTCCTCGATGGCGCCGCGTTCGGCGGTGTACCGGACGTCCAGCGTCGAGGGCGCCAGCTCGGGGACGCGGACGGGCGCGGCGTAGGGGTCGGCGTGCCCGGTCCCGGCCGTCGTCAGCATGATCACGCCGATGGACGCGGCGCCCGCCAGGGCCCGGCGCAGCCGCCGCGAGCGCGGCCGCCGGACATGCGTCCCCGGCGGCCGCCGGACGTGGGACCCCGGCATCACGGCGTTCGGCGGCATCGTGCGTATGTCTACCATCCAGGGTCGGTGCGGCGGCGCGGCGCCCGTTCGAACCGGCCGGTCAGGGCGCGGAGCACGGCCAGCGCCACCGCGAAGGCGGCCAGCCACGGCAGCCGCATCATGATCCATTCCGGGCGGCCGGGTGCCGTGTGCACCCCTTGCAGGCTACCCAACGTGAGGAGCGTCACCGAGGTCACGGCCATCAGCGCGGTCTGGTGCCACAGGAAGACCGTCATCGCGGAGCGGCCGGACGCGTCCAGGGCCGACCGCACCCGGGCGTGTCGCGTCCAGCGGGTGAGGGGCCCGTGCAGCAGCACCGCGAGGCCGGTCTGGGCGAGGCCGAACGCGACGGCCGCGAGCGTCGGCGGGCTGAGGTTGGAGACCGCGGCGCCCGGCACGCCGACCATGCTCGCCGGATACCCGGCGAGCAGCACGAGCAGCGCGGTCGCCGCCGTGCCGCCGCCCAGCAGGGCGAGCCCGGCGCGGCGGGAGCGCAGCGCGCCGCGCGCCCAGCCGGTGCCGAGGTAGAACGGCAGGAGCCAGGCGGTGAGGACGGTGGCCCAGCCCGTCCACCCGGGCGTGTCGAGCGCGAAGCGGCCGAGGTCGATCGCGGTGGTCGCCGCGACGAGGAGCGCGGCGCCGGGCAGCCCGAACCGGTCCCACGCGGACGCGATCAGCGGGCCGCACGCCGTCAGCACCACGTACACGCAGAGGAACCACAGCGGGCTCAGGACCAGTTCGAGCATCGTCCGGACGGTGCCGGACGAGAACCCGGCCCACCGCAGGGCGATGGCGGCCGGGATCCACGCGAGGGCCAGGACGGGCAGGGGCCGCGCGAACCGGGTCAGGCGCCGCCGCATCAGCGCTCCCCACGCTTCGCCGGGACGCCGCGACTTCGCCGCAGAGTAGCCGCCGACCAGGAAGAACACGGCGAGCGTCTGGAAGACCCAGGAGATGGGTGCGAGGTAGGGCATCGTCTTCAGCGGGCTGGTGACGTGCAGGTCGTGACCGGAGGGGTCCGCGACGAACGCGGTGACCAGCCAGTGGCCGAGGACGACGCCCAGGATCGCGAGGACGCGCAGCGCGTCCACCGCGTAGTCGCGTTCCGGCGCGCGGGCCGGGCGGACGTTCGCTTCTCGTAAACGCGTGTCAAGCACGGCTGACCTCCGCGGTGCGGCCGAGGGCGATGAGGGTGAGGTTGCGAAGCGCGCGCGAGCCGGGCTTGAGGTAGGCGCTGTGCGGGCCGGTGCCGGCGTCGAAGCGGAGTGCGCCGAAGCGCGGCGAGACGGGGTCCGTGCCGAAGCCGAGCCCTGCGAAGCGGACGTTGGGCACGTAGCGCATCCAGTCGCCCTTGGCGCGGCCCGCCCACACGCGCGCGGGCGTCCCCAGGTCGGCGGCCGTGTCGACGGTCGTGCCGGGGCTGCCGAAGAGCGCGATGTCGTCCGCGGGCAGTGGCCCGATGCGCGGGGCGGCCTTCGCGCAGACCACCGAGCCGTAGCTGTGGCAGAGCAGGGCGAACCGGGCGTTCCCGTTCACCCGGTGGATGCCGGTGAGGAGGCGCTCCAGCCCGCGCGCGCCGTCCTCGGCTCGGCGGCCCGTGAGGACGCCGGGGCTCAGCGTGGAGGGCGAGTCGTAACCGAGCCAGGCGATGACCGCGAACCGTGAGTGCGCGGCGTTCCCGCGAGCCTCTTGGTAGAGGGCTCGGGTTCCGCCACCGACGAACTTGGGCGAGTCGTAGTTGGCCAGCGTGTTGTCCGCGCCGGGAACGACGACGGCGATGCGGTCGGCGTGCTCCAGGTCGCCGACGACTTCGACGGCCCGTCCAGAGCCGCGCGGGTCGAAGGCAAGAAACCGCCTGCCCGAGCCCAGGAAGGCGGACAGCGCGCGCGCCCGGTCCTCATCGTGGACGCGTTTCGCCGTGGCCAGGGCCCGGCCGATGTCCCGCTCGGTGGTCTGGTAGCGGGCGGTCAGGGCCGGCGCGGACAGCGCGGACAGCGCGGGCAGCGGCCCTGGAGCGGCGTACGGGTCGGCGTGCCCCGCCGCGGGGGCCGCCGAGCCCGCCGCGAGGAGCGACACGGCGGCGAGGGACTGGCGCACACCCGGCATCGGGCCCGTCCTTCCTGGTCAGTGGTTCGCAGCACTGATCAGGAAGGTAGAAATCGGACACCCGGCCGGGGATCACCCGGCGGAGCCGTCTTGCGGCGTGCGACCACGGTCCGACGGCGTGCCACCCGGGTATCAGTCGCCGGGCCGGACCAGCCCCACCTCGTAGGCGTAGACGATCGCCTGCGGGCGGTCCCGGAGCCCCAGCTTCATCAGGATCCGCCCGAAATGGGTCTTGACGGTCTGCTCGGCGACGACGAGCTTCGCGGCGATCTCCCCGTTGGACAGGCCACGCGCCACCAGCCCCAGGACCTCCGTCTCCCGCTCGGTCAGCTCCTCCAGCCGCTTGCGGGACGGCGCGCGCGGCCCGCCGAGCCGGGAGAACTCCGCGATCAGCCGCCGGGTGACCGACGGCGACAGCAGCGCGTCGCCCGCCGCGACGACCCGCACCGCGTCGGCCAGCTCGGTCGCGGACGCGTCCTTCAGCAGGAACCCGCTGGCCCCGGCCCGCAGCGCCGCGTAGACGTAGTCGTCCAGGTCGAACGTCGTCAGCATGAGGACCTTCGGGACGTCGCCCGACGTCTCGGACAGGAGCCGGCGGGTCGCCTCCAGGCCGTCCATCACCGGCATGCGGACGTCCATCAGCACCACGTCCGGGGCGAGCTCGGCGATGCGCCGCAGCCCCTCCTCGCCGTTCACCGCCTCGCCGACGACCTCGATGTCCGGCTGGGCGTTCAGCAGCACGCCGAACCCGGCGCGCACCATGCCCTGGTCGTCGACGATCACGACCCGGATCGTCACGTCGTCTCCCGCGCCCTCAGCGGCAGCGTGGCGGTCACGGCGAATCCTCCCTCGGCGGTGGGGCGGGCGGTCAGCTCGCCGCCCAGCGCGGCGGCCCGCTCCCGCATCCCGAGCAGCCCGTGGCCGCCGCCGGGCAGCGGCGTGCCGGGGACCTGTCCGGCGGCGGGCGGGCCGTTCACGACGCCGAGCCACACTAGACCGTCATCTCGGGACACTTCGACGTCCACCCGGGAACCGGGCGCGTGCCGCATCGCGTTGCTCAGCGCCTCCTGCATGATCCGGTACGCGGTGAGGCCCACGCCCGGCGGCAGCCCGGCGAGATCGCCCTCCAGCCGCGTCTCCACCCGCAGGCCCGCGCCGCGCGCGTTGCCGACCAGCTCGTCGAGCCGGTCGAGGCTCGGCTGCGGGGCGGTCTCGGCGCCGTCCTCCGCGCGCAGCACGCCGAGGATCCGGCGCAGCTCGGTCAGCGCGTCCAGCGCGGTCGCGCGGATCTCGGCGAGGTCCCGCCGGGTCTCGTCCGGGACCTCCGCGACCTTGTACGGCGCCGCCTCCGCCTGGATCGCGATCATCGACATGTGGTGCGCGACGACGTCGTGCAGTTCCCGCGCGATCCGCTGCCGCTCGGTCAGCACCGCCTCGGCGTCCCGGTGCCGCCGCTCCTGCTCGGCCAGCTCCCGCCGCGACGTCCGCCGCACCCGGACGGCGTAGCCGACCGTCAGCGGCAGCAGGAGCAGCACCGACGCCCCGGCCCCGGTC
The DNA here is from genome assembly GCF_040677125.1 of Actinomadura sp. NPDC049382. NCBI lineage: Bacteria > Bacillati > Actinomycetota > Actinomycetes > Streptosporangiales > Thermomonosporaceae > Actinomadura > Actinomadura sp. NPDC049382. Next base: position 7,590 of record NZ_JBFARO010000027.1, on the reverse strand, counting down.
TCCGGGTCCTTGATCCACACCCCGGCGAAGGAGATGATCCCGACGCCGAGGGTGATGTCGCGCGAGCAGCGCACCGCGACCGTGTACACGCACACGATCGCCGCGAACGTGCCCGCCGGGACGTACGGGACGGTCAGCCACCCGTCCACGTCGACCAGCGCCATCGCCGCGAAGCTCAGCCGCCACGCGCCCAGCGGATGCCGGTCCCGCAGCGCGAGCGGCGCGGTGACCGCGACCGCGATGAGCAGCTTCGTCCCGTCGGACACGTCCAGGCCGCGGCGTGTGGTCTCGGTGGTCAGCAGCGACACCGTCCCCGCGACCAGCCCGACGGTGAGCGCGAGCCCGAACAGGTTCGTCACGAGCCCGTAGGGGAGCCGGCCGACGCCGATGTAGCGGGTCCAGCGCAGCAGCAGCGGCCAGGGCCGGTTCAGGGGGGCCGGGTCCGCCCGGCCCGTGAACGCGGCGGCCACCAGCACGTCCCGCAGGATGCCCCGCAGCGTGAGATTGTCCCCGGCCATGCCGCCAGGCTAAAGCCGCCGCGGACTCACCCGGATGACACCGTGGTGGGACGCATCAGGTCATACCTGGGTACGGTGCGAGGCGTGGAGCCCGTCGAAGCGCTGCGCCGCATCGCGTTCCTGCTGGAGCGCGCCCACGAGCCGACCTACCGCGTGCGGGCGTTCCGCACGGCCGCCGACCTCGCCGAGCGGACGCCGCCGGACGAACTGGCCGACCGCGCCCGCGACGGGACGCTGACCGCGCTGCCCGGCATCGGCAAGGTCACCGCGCTGGTGATCGAGGAGGCGCTGCGCGGCGAGACCCCCGTCTACCTGCGCCGCCTGGAGGCGACCGAGGGGCGGCCGCTCGACGAGGCCGCCGCCGCGCTCCGCGCCGCCTTGAAGGGGGACCTGCACACCCACAGCGACTGGTCGGACGGCGGCTCGCCCATCCGGGAGATGGCCGAGACGGCGCGCGGCCTCGGGCACGAGTACCTCGCGCTGACCGACCACTCCCCGCGCCTCAAGGTGGCCAACGGCCTGTCCGCCGACCGCCTCCGCCGCCAGCTCGACACCGTCGCCGCGCTGAACGAGGAACTGGCGCCGTTCCGCGTCCTCACCGGGATCGAGGTCGACATCCTGGAGGACGGCACCCTCGACCAGGCCCCCGACCTGCTCGAACGCCTCGACGTCGTCGTGGCCAGCGTCCACTCCAAGCTCCGCATGGACCGGGTCGCCATGACGAAGCGCATGGTCGCCGCGATCGCGAACCCGCGGGTGAACGTCCTCGGGCACTGCACGGGGCGGATCGTGAAGGCGGGCGGCAAGCGCGGCGGCCTGCGGCCCGAGTCGGAGTTCGACGCCGCGCTCGTCTTCGACGCGTGCGCCGCCTACGACGTCGCCGTCGAGATCAACTCACGTCCGGAACGGCTCGACCCGCCGAAGCGACTGCTGCGCGTCGCCGCCGAGGCGGGCTGCCGCTTCTCCATCGACTCCGACGCCCACGCGCCGGGCCAGCTCGACTGGCAGCCCTTCGGCTGCGAGCGCGCGGCCCGGTGCGGGGTCGAGGCGTCCCAGCTCGTCAACACCCTTCCCGCCGACGAGCTGGTGGCCTGGACGCGTTCCAAACTCTGACTCCGGGCGACTAGCCGCCCAGGGCGTGGACCATGCGCATGATGGTCTCGATCTGCTTGCCGCCCTTCATGTCGTAGGCGGTGTCGCCGCCGTAGCCCCACCAGTTCCAGCAGCCCTGCGGGTTACCGCCCGTCCAGCTGGACGCGGTGGCCTGCGGATACAGGACGATCGTGGCGTTGGTGTCGGCGTATTCGTTGAGGTACGTCTTCGTCGCGAACGTGGTGCCGACGAGGCTGCGGCCCTGCTGGCATCCGTGCAGCGCGACCATCAGCCGGCACGTGCTCGATTCGCACGCGGCCGGAATGTAGGCGAATCCCTTGGCGTCCATGCTGATGGACGAGGCGCTGCCGTTCGGCGCATAGGCGTTCTGGTCGAACTCCATGAGCATTCCGCCGGGTGCGGACGCGGGCGGCGCCACGCTCCCGTAGAGGTGCGCGAGCATCGCGCCCTCCGGGTCGTCGCCGCAATTGTTGATGTAGGGCGTGTAGGTCGCCGTGCACGGATTGGGGCCGAGGGGGCTCACCCATGCGTGCCCGGCCGGGGACGTCTTGTTGTAGGAGACGGCGGCGCCGAAATCGCGGTGGAAACCGGCGAGCCCGTCGTTCACCGACTGCTTGACCGTCATGTCGTTCGTCCCGTGGTGAATCCAGACGGGATGCCCGGCCAGGTTCGCCACGGGGTCGATGCGTCCCTGGGCCGCCCGGTCGCGGGCCGTGCGCTCCAATTCCGCGGGATTGTCGTCGTACAGGTCGTTCATGCACGCGAGTTGCGCGGTGACCACGCTTCCCCGCGCGCAGTGGTACGGGCCGGCGCTGAAGATGCCGGCGCCTTTGAACGTCCCCGAGTAGGCGACGTGGAGCTGGTCCGCCATGTATCCGCCGGACGAGATGCCGCTGACGTAGGAAGCGCTGATCGTGTGCTGGGGAAGCGCTCCGGCGAGGGGCGCGGCGGCCGCGGACGGGGAGGCGGTGGCCGCCGTGAGGGCGAGCGCGGCGGCGGCCGTGAGGATCGGGGTGGACTTCATGACACGAGACCTCCTCGGTTCCGGTGTCAGCTGAGGGAGCAGGTGTTGACCAGGTCGCCGGACGCGGGGCGGGGAAGCGTCGCGCTCTTCGGCGGGGGCGTGCCGTTCCGCGTCCAGGATTCGAGGGCCGTGAAGGCGGTGCGCATGCAGGGCAGGAGCGGGCGGAGGCGGTCGGGGTAGGTGTCGTAGAGGCCGTCGACGTGGTTGGCGGCCTCCAGGCGGTAGTAGCGGTAAGGGGCCTTTCCCCGGGCGCGGACGAGTTTCGCGTAGACGTCCGAGTCGGTGCCGATCGGCAGGAGCGTGTCGTAGGTTCCCTGGAGGGTGATCAGGGGTTTGCGGATCTGCCCGGTGAGGGATATCCGGGCCACCGCGCGGTGGACTTCCTTCGGGCGGGAGGCGTAGTCGTACTCGGCTTCCGGCCCGGTGTAGGCGGGGTCGAATTCCTCGCGGTAGATGCGCTGGGTGAGTTCCCAGTAGACCTGGTCGTGGAACGGCCAGAGGAATTCCGAACCGGGTGCCAGCCCCGCCTTCAGCAGCGCCTTGTGGGCGGACGGGTCACCGGTGGCCGCGTAGGCCGGGTAGGCCCGCAGGATGGACGGGAGATAGGTGAACAGGTTGGGGCCGCCGGCGCGCCAGAGCGTGCCTTCGGCGTCGATGCCGCCGTCGTAGAGTTCCGGCCGGTTCTCCAACTGCCAGCGGACGAGGTAGCCGCCGTTCGAGATGCCCGCCGCGTAGGTGCGGCCGGGCGACCGGCCGTAGCGTTTCGCGACGACCTTCTTCGCGGCGCGCGTGAGCTGGGTCAGGCGGTGGTTCCATTCGGCGACGGCGTCGCCGGGGCGGCGGCCGTCCTTGTAGAACTCAACGCCGCTGTTGCCCTTGTCGGTCGCGGCATAGGCGTAGCCCTTGGCGAGCGCCCAGTCGGAAATGGTGACGTCGTTGGCGTACTGGCGGCGGTTGCCGGGAGAGCCCGCGACGACGAGGCCGCCGTTCCAGCGGTCGGGCAGCCGGATGACGAATTGCGCGTCATGGTTCCAGCCGTGGGTGGTGTTGAAGGCGGAGTCGTCCGGGAAATAGCCGTCCAGCTGGATGCCGGGGACGCCGGACGGGTTGCGCGTCCCGGCGGCGTGCAGGCCGGCGAAGTCGGCGGGGACGGTGTGCCCGGACGCGACCGTCCCGGCGGTGGTGAGGTCGTCCAGCCGCGCCGACACCAGCTTCTCGGCTCCCGGGACGGTGAGCGCGCGTTCCCGCGCATGGCCCGGTGAGGTGTGGCCCGGTGCGGCGTGGGCGGGTGCGGCGAGGGCCGCGACCAGAGCGCCGGTGGCGAGGCCGGCGGTCAGGGCGGCGGTGCGGACGGGCATTCCGGCTCCTCGGATCGGCGTCAGTGCCCGCCATGGTGGGCGCCCGCTGTGACCGCGACCACGTGGCCCGTCCACATATCGGCGGAGGCCGCCATGTGCGGGGCGTGCTGACCTGCGCGTGATGTGGGTCACAGCCGTATCGGCCGGTCCGAATATGGGGGCCGCTCACATGGTCCGGCCCGCGGGCGCGACCTAGCGTTCCCGGTCACGAGGGCCCGGTGTGTCTCGGGTCACCTTAGACGAGATTGAGGAGGGCGCATGGGCGATCCCGTCCCGCAGGCCCCGGTGCTGAAGGCGCGGGGCCTGGTCCGGGAGTTCCGCGGTTTCCGTGCCGTGGACGGTGTGGACCTGGATGTGGGGGAGGGGTCCGTGCACGCGCTGGTGGGGCCGAACGGCGCCGGCAAGACGACGTTGTTCAACCTGCTGACCGGGTTCTTGAAGCCGACCGCGGGCAGCGTCCGGTTGGGGCGGCACGAGCTTGCGGGGCGGAGCCCGGAGGCGATCACCCGGTTGGGCGTGGCGCGCTCGTTCCAGATCACCAGCCTGTTCGCCGAGCTGACCCCGCGGCAGCACGTGGAGCTGGCGCTGGCCGGGCGCAGCGGCCTCGGCTGGCGGTTCTGGCGGTCGGACGCGGCGCTCGGCCGCTACTCCGGCCGCGCCGCCGAGCTGCTCGACCAGGTCGGGCTGGGCGAGCACGCCGACGTCACGGCGGGCGCGCTCGCCTACGGCCGCAAGCGGGCCCTCGAACTGGCGCTGGCCCTCGCGCTCGACCCCAAGGTCCTGCTGCTGGACGAGCCGACCGCCGGCATGGGCGTCGAGGACGTCGGCCGGACGGTCGAGCTCATCAAGAAGGTCCGCGCGGGCCGGACGGTGGTTCTGGTCGAGCACAACATGAGTGTGGTCGCGAGCCTGGCCGACCGGGTGACGGTGCTTCAGCACGGCCAGGTCCTGGTCGAAGGGCCGTATGCCGAGATCCGCCACGACCCGCGCGTGGTCACTGCCTACCTCGGAGACTCCCATGCTGCGCGTTGACGGACTGTCGGCCTGGTACGGCGAGGCCCAGGCCCTGCGCGACGTTTCGCTGCACGTCGACAAGGGCGAGATCGTGACGCTCGTCGGCCGTAACGGCGCCGGCAAGACCACGCTTCTGCGCTCGCTCATGGGGCTGCATAAAGGGACGTCCGGAACGGTCCGATTCCTGGACGAGGACATCTCCTCCCTGAGCCCGCATAAGCGCGCGCGCCTCGGCCTTGGTTACGTGCCGGACGATCGCGGCATCTTCGCCTCCCTCTCGGTGGAGGAGAACCTGACGCTTCCGCCGCGCATGGGCCCGGACCCGTGGTCGATGGAGCGGGTGTACGAGACGTTCCCGCGGTTGAAGGAGCGGCGGCGGTTCCCCGGGACGAAGCTGTCGGGCGGTGAGCAGCAGATGCTCGCGCTGGCGCGGGTGCTGCGGACGGGCGCGCGGCTGCTGCTGTGCGACGAGCCCACCGAGGGCCTGTCGCCGCTGATCGTCCAGCAGATCGGCGCCATCCTGCGCGAGGTCAAGGCCGCCGGGGTGACCGTCCTGCTGATCGAGCAGAACGTGCACTTCGCCGCCACCGTCGCCGACCGCCACCACCTGCTCGCCGAGGGCCGGATCGTCGAGTCCATGGACAACGACGAGGTCCGCGCCCGTGAAGACGAACTCCTCCAGTACCTCGGAATCTAGGGAGACCCCCATGAAACTTTTGGGACGTTCGGCCGCGATCGCGACCGCCGGAGCGCTGCTGGCCGGCTGCGCGGGCGGGCCCGGCGGGGGCGGGGGCAAGATCAGCGACGACAAGATCGTCCTGGCGGTGCTGACCGACCAGTCCGGCGTCTACGCCGACCTGTCGGGCAAGAACGCCGTCGAGGCGGTGAAGATGGCCGTCGCCGACTTCAAGGCCAAGTACGGTGACAAGGCCGTCAGCAAGAACATCGAGGTGGTCTCCGCCGACCACCAGAACAAGCCGGAGATCGCCAACTCCAAGGCGCAGGAGCTCTACGACCGGCAGAAGGCCGACCTGATCGTGGACGTCCCGACGTCGTCGGCCGCGCTCGCCGTCGCGACCGTCGCGAAGAACAAGAAGAAGGTCTTCATCGATGTCGGCGGCGCGACCACGGAGCTGGAAGGCAAGCAGTGCAACAAGTACACCTTCCACTACGGCTACAACAGCTACATGCTCGCCCACGGGACGGGCACTGAGGTCACCAAGGACGGCGCCAAGAACTGGTACATCGTCTACCCGGACTACGCGTTCGGCCAGGACATGGAGAAGACCTTCACGGCGGCCGTGAAGGGCGCGGGCGGGACGGTCGTGAAGAGCGACCCGACGCCGTTCCCGAACGACAACTTCTCCACGTTCCTGCTGAAGGCGCCCAGCCTCGACCCCAAGCCGCAGGTGCTCGGGGCCATGCAGGCCGGCGGTGACCTGGTCAACCTGGTGAAGCAGTACAACGAGTACAAGCTGCGCGACAAGGGCGTGGGTCTCGCGGTGGGGCTGATGTTCCTCACGGACATCCACTCGCTCGGCCCGGACGCCCTCGCGGGGACGTACTTCACCGACTTCTGGTACTGGAACGCCAACGCGGGCAACCGCGCGTGGGCCGACAAGTTCAAGGCCAAGACGGGCGCCCGCCCGACGGCCGTCCACGCGGGCGACTACTCGGCCGCGCTCCAGTACCTGGAGGCCGTGCAGCGCGGCGGCACCGACAAGTCCGACGACGTGGTGAAGCAGCTCGAAGGCCACAAGGTCAACGACGTGTTCACCTCCACCGGCACGGTCCGCGCCGAGGACCACCTGCTCGTCCACGACGCCTACATCGCGCAGGTGAAGCCGTCCGCCGAGGTCAAGGAGCCGTGGGACTACGAGAAGATCGTCAAGACGATCCCGGCCGCCGAGGCGTTCCAGCAGCCCGACGCCGCCTGCTCCCTCTGAGGCGGGCCCGACGTGCTGCAACAGGCGTTCAACGGCCTGGTGGGCGGGGCGTTCTACGCCCTGCTCGCCCTCGGCCTCGCCGTCATCTTCGGAATGCTCGGCGTCGTCAACTTCGCCCATGGCGCGTTCTACATGCTGGGCGCGTTCGGGGCGTTCATCGCGCTCGACTCGCTCGGCCTGAACTTCTGGCTGGCGCTGCCGCTCGTCCCCGTCGTGCTGGGGCTGCTGGGCGTGGTGCTTGAGCGGTTGTTCATCCGGCGGCTGGCGCCGCTGGATCCGCTCTACAACTTCCTGTTCACCTTCGGTCTGGCGCTCATCTTGCAAGACCTGGTGAAGCGGCAGTACGGCGTGCAGTCGCAGCCTTACCCGAGGCCGTCCGCGCTGGACGGGTCGATCAACCTGGGGCTGTTCAGCTACCCGGCCTATCAGGTGTTCGTGCTGGCGGTGTCCGTGCTGGTGTGCGGTGCGGTGTGGGTGGTGCTGACCCGTACCCGGGTGGGGATGATCGTGCGGGCGGCGACCGAGAAGCCGGAGTTGTCGCGGGCGCTGGGCATCGACGTGGGCCGCTGGGTCACGCCGGTGTTCGGGTTCGGGATCGCGCTGGCGGCGTTCGCCGG